>NZ_JAMYLQ010000023.1:0-120530 GCF_040318115.1 Mesorhizobium sp. M1312
TTTTAATATACTTATTCTTTATGTGCGGTCTTGGTTTTCTTCTATTTAATGGTTGCTTATTGCCGAAGCTCGTCGGGGTAGTACTATCACTTCCGGGGGCCGTGATTCGCCTCGGCCGCCTCGCGGGTGGCGCCGGAAACCGCCCTGCCCACGCGCCGATCGAAGACGATGACCGTTCCGTCCTCGGTGCGGATGCAAGAAAGGCCGGCATTGCACTCGCGGAAATTCGTGGCCGGAGCCGTGAGGGGAACGGCTCCGGCCGTTCCGGTCGCCGCCGCCGACGGCAGGGTGACCGGAGCCGAGGCGCTAGCCTCGGGCTTCGTCCCGGCCGGGGAGGAGGACAGCCGGGACGGATGGGAAAACGAGATGGGGCAACGTGGTTTGTGCATGGCAGTATATAAGCATAACTCAAAAACTTATGCAAGCTATTCTTTCATGGACGAAACCGATTCTTATGTTTCAGATGGCGCGATGGCGAAAACCTCGTTGTCGATCAAGGTCGGGGCGGCGATCCGCAAGGCGCGCAAGCAGCGTGGCCTGGTGATGCGCCACATTGCCGAGCATAACGACACCGATGTCGCCGCTGTCGGCAATTGGGAAACTGGCCGCAACCTGCCAAAAACCGAGAACCTTTTGAAGACCGCCGCCTTCCTGCGCGTCGACCCGGTGGCGCTCGGCAAGGGCGAGGTCGTCTTCCTCGACGACGCCGACAATGTCGCCGACGCAGAGATCGTCACCGACGCCGCCCCCCTGCCCGCCGGCCCGATGGATATCGAGCTTTTGGGCGCGGCTGTCGGCGGCGACGACGGCGATTTCACCTTCAACGGCGAGGTCGCCGGCTATGTCCAGCGCCCGCCCGGCATCGCCCATTTGCGCAAGGTGTTTGCGCTGCATGTGCTCTCCGACTCGATGGTGCCGCGCTACGAGCCCGGCGAGATGCTCTATTGCGGCGGCCGCGACGCCGTGCCTGGCGACCACGTGGTGATCGAGATGTTTCCCGACGAAAACGAGCGCAACGGCAAGGCTTTCATCAAGAAGCTGGTCAAGCGCACCGCCGCCGAGCTGGTCGTCGAGCAGTACAATCCACCGAAGACGCTGACCTTCAACCGCTACGCAATCAAGCACGTCTGGCGCGTCATCCCACTCAAGGAACTGCTGGGGTACTAGGGCGGCGGCGGAGCGCGGCATCCCCCGCAACGGCAGAGCAATCGCATAGGGATTCTTGCGAAGATGGACCCCCACCCTAACCCTCCCCACAAGGGGGAGGGAACGCTGCCGCGCGCCTTTACTATCCCTTGGCGCCGAAAGGCAGGCAATTTGCCGACGTCAGCGCCAACGGAAGTCTCCCTCCCCCTTGTGGGGAGGGGTTAGGGGTGGGGGGTACATCGTAGAGCGAAAGCCTCGGATTCCCACCTGAGATAGCCCTGCCCCGCAAAGGGGAGATGGCATTTCCACCTTCAAGCCCGTCTGGATCTCTCCAGGGGAACCTCGCGCTCGCTGAGCATCCGCGCCTCGGCACGGCGCTGCTGCTGCTCGTCGATGAACGCCGCCTGGACCGCGACCGCCGCGCCCGGCAGCCCGTCGGCGCGGCAGGCCGAGCAGCGAAGGCGCCCCGAAAGGGCCGCCAGCGGCGTCTGGTCGGTCACCCCGAAGCGCTTGAGCTCAGCCGGCTTCCACCATCTGTTGCGGCCGCAATCGATACACTCGACCGCAATCGAGACGACCTCGGAGATCGTCGCTTCCTTGCCCGGCAATGCCATCGTCCCTAGTGCCTCAGTTCCTGTTTTGTTCGCATCATCATCGGTTTTTCCCGAAGAGTCGAGTCGGTTCTGCCCAGCCCGCGTAAAAGTTTAACTTGCGCATTTTTTTGAGTTATGCTTTGATAAATACCGATAGATAGTTAGCGCCGCGGACGTACGTACGCATGGGCGGCAAGACCGGCGTCCGTCGCGGCCGCCGCAAGCCAAGGAAACCAGGATGGACGCCCTCTGCGCTCAATTCGCCCGCGATTGCGGCTATACCGGCGACAGCCCGGCCATGCTGGCAGCCTTCGCCGCCATTCGCCGCGACGGCATAGGCAAGGCCCGCCTGGGCCATGACCAGCGTAAGGCGGTGGTCGACCGGCTGAAGCACGGCGAGGCCTTATTCCTGGCGGCGATCCGCCCGGCGCAGTCGGCCGAGGAGGCACTCGAGGACGCCGCCCGCTTCATCGCCTGTTATCGCAACATGCCGCGCTGGCGCCAGGAAAGACGCGGCGCTGATCTCGCCCGCGCCAGGCAGCAGCGGCTCCTGGCGCGCTTTTTCCGCCGCTATGGCCACCGCCTCTGGGCACGGCAGGCCGCGTAAGCCGGAGGTCATCGACCCCATCGGCCGCGAATGGCTGGACCGCACTTGCCGTCGCCAAGCCCGTGCCGTATGTCGTCCCTCGATGGGCGAAATTGATTTCCGTCGCGCGCAAGCGCCCGATCTGCCGGCGATTGTCGCATTGCTGGCCGACGATGCGCTTGGCGCGGGTCGCGAGGACGCGTCGACGCCGCTCGTGCCGTCCTACCTCGATGCCTTCAGGGCAATCGAAGCCGATCCCAACCAGGCTGCTAGCCGTGGCTGTCGAAGCCGGACAAGTGGTCGGAAGGCTGCAGCTCAGCTTCATTCCAGGCATTTCGAGGAAAGGCGCTTGGCGCGGCCAGATCGAAGGCGTTCGCGTCGCCCGGCACCGGCGGTCCGGCGGCGTCGGCAAGCAGATGATCGAATGGGCGATTGAAGAGTGCCGTTCGCGCAACTGCAGCTTCGTTCAGCTCACGACCGACAAGAGCCGACGGGAGGCGCACGCATTCTACGACCGCCTCGGCTTCACCGCCAGCCATCTCGGCTATAAGATGGCATTGTAGGTGGCGGCACCTGTCATCAGCGTTCCTTGACAATTCACCCACAATGTTCTCTTTATGTTCCATACGAAACCACCTCAAGACAACGCGGCGTAAAACCGCCGCAGGCGAACGGGCCGGATGGAAGCCAACATCCTCCACGCTGATCTGGACGCCTTTTATGCCTCGGTCGAACAGTTGCTCGACCCGGCCCTGCGCGGCAAGCCGATCGCCGTCGGCGGCGGCGTCGTGCTGGCCGCGTCCTACGAGGCCAAGGCCTTCGGCGTACGTGGCGGCATGCCGGGGCGGCGCGCCCGGGAGCTCTGCCCCGGGTTGATTTTCGTCGGCGGCCATTTCAAGGATTATCAGCGGCTGGGCGATGCGGCCATCAAGCTGCTTGGCGATTTCACGCCTGTGGTCGAGCGGATTTCCATCGATGAGGCCTTTGCCGATGTCGCGGGCTGCACCCATCTGTTCGGCCCGCCGGCCGAGATCGCCGGCACGATCCGCCGCCGCGTGCGCGCGGAGCTCGGCCTGCCGATCTCGGTCGGCGTGGCGCGCACCAAGCATCTGGCCAAGATCGCCTCGCAAGTGGCCAAGCCCGACGGGCTGGTGGTCGTCGATCCGCGCCACGAGCTGGACTTCCTGCACGATCTGCCGGTCGAGCTGATGTGGGGCGTCGGCCCGGTGACAAGGGAGCGGCTGGCCGGCATCGGTGTGCGCACCATCGGCGAGCTGGCGAAGACGCCCGGCTGGTCGCTGGAGCGCCTGCTCGGCCCGGCGGCGGGCGAAAAGCTCAACGCGCTGGCCTCGAACCGCGATCCGCGCAAACTCGAGACGCAGCGCCGGGCGCGATCGGCCGGCGCGCAATCGGCGCTCGGCAGGAAACCGGCCGAGGAGGAAGTCTTCGTGCCGGCGCTGCTGCATCTGGCCGACAGGGTCGCCACCAGGCTGCGGGCGAAATCGCGGCCCGGCCGCACGTTGACGGTCCGCGTCCGCTTTGCCGATCTGCGCTCGGTGACCCGCTCGATCACGCTCGACCAGCCGATTTCGGCAACCGCGATGCTGGCCGAAATCGCCGAGGCGCTGGTGCGCAAGGTGCTTGTCGATCATCCGCACGAAAAAACCATCTCGCTGCTGGCGATCGCCGTCTCGCATCTGGAGAAGCAACCGGCCCTGCAGCTGGAACTGCCGCTCGGGCTCGACGACGACCGCCGCCGCCCCGGCACCAGGAAGGGCGCGGCGCGCTGGACCGCCGACCGCGCTATCGACAAGATCCGCGACCGCTTCGGCTGGGAGGCGGTCGGCTATGCCTCGGTCGCGCTCGGCCAATCCCGCTCGGTTCCCGACGCGTTTCGCGAACTGGCCGAAAAGGAATTGTGAGTAGGGGAGTAAGGGAAATTGGCCCTACTGCCCTACTGCCCTACTGCCCTACTGCCCTACTCCCCTACTCCCCTACTCCCCTACTCCCCTACTCCCCTACTCCCCTACTCCCCTACCGCCCTACCCAAGCGAAGCCAGTGGCGACACGGCCGGACCGTTCAAAGCCGTGCCATCGATAGCAAAATGCGAGCCGTGGCAGGGGCAGTCCCAGCAGCGCTCGAGGGAATTCCAGTGGACATGGCAGCCGATATGCGTGCATGCGGCCGAGCGCTTGTAGAGCGTGCCGTCCTCATCGCGAAACGCGGCGACTTTGGTAAGCCCTTCGCGAACGATGGCACCTTCACCCGGTCGCAGCTTGTCGACGGAATCGATTTCGCCCGGCGCGATGTATTCGGCAAAACTCTTGATCGCTGTCGCATTCTCCGCCAGGTAATCGCCGATCGCGCCTGCCGTCTTGCGAGACGGTTCGTAAAGTTCGCGCCAGGGGCTTTCCCCCTTTAGAATCAGGTCGGAAATCAACAGACCGGCCACGACGCCGTGGGTAATGCCCTGGCCGGAATCCCCGGTCGCCACAAAGACGCGGCTGTTGCCAGGATTGCGGCCGATGAACCCAGCATAATCGACGGTCTCCATCACCTGCCCGGACCACCGGTTGGTTTCCACGCCGACATCGGGGACCAGCCTTTTGGTCCAGGCCGCCAGGGCCGCGAAGCGATCACCGGCATCATCGGCCTGTCCTGTTTTGTGGTCTTCACCACCGACGATCAGGAAGTCGGTCCGACCCTCGCCAGGCTGAAGCCGAACGTAGTGATAAGGGTCCTCAGTATCCCAATACAGTGCATCCGGTAGGATATCGCGCGTGATCTCGAAAGACATCGCGTAGGTCCGATAGGGCGCTTGTTTGGTATGGAGGGCGACCCGATCGTTGATCGGCGAGTTGGTGGCGACAACGGCCGATTTGGCAGACACGGTAAAGCCCGAAACCGTGGTTACGCGCACGCCTCCGTCAGTCTCCTCGACGTTTTCGACGATGGTATCGGCATAAAGCACGCCGCCGCGCGCGCGGATGCCTGCGACCAGCCCGCGGAGATATTTGAGCGGGTGGAAGGTCGCCTGATTGGCGTATCGAAGGGCCTGCCCATCCGAAAAGCCTGCAAACGGCACACCCCTGATCTTCTCGACGTCGACCCCGATTTTCAGAGCGGCGTCCAACTCGCGCTTGATATCGGTTTCCTGCCTGCCGGAAGCCGGAAAGAGAAAGCCGTAGAGGCGTCGGAAATCGCACGCGATACTCTCCGTCTCCTGGATTGATTGGATACGGTCGATAGCGGTCGATTGGCTTTGATAAAAAATCCGCGCCAGGTCCTCACCGCGCAATTTGATCAGTTCCGAAAAATAGTCGTCGCAGACGGACGACAGGTGCGCAGTGGTGCGCGCCGTCATGCCGCTTCCGATCCGGCCGCGATCCAGGACAGCCACCTTTTGCCCGACGACGGCCAGCTCGTACGCGACCGACAGTCCGGCAATTCCAGACCCGACGACCACAACATCGACCTGGTGGCTCTGCCCGAGCGCGATCGCATCGGGCGCTACTTCGGTCGCCGCCCAGAGGGATACAGTCCTTTCCTCGCTGACATTCATCGGCGGAACCTCCCATCCACGACATCCGGTAAACGGATGCGAGGATTCAAAGTTCCTCCACGCCTTTGAATGCCGGCATCATGCTCAGGTTTCGCCAGTCCGCAGATGGGAAGGTTCGGTCCGCGGGTCCTGCCGGTTGCGGATCTTGCAGGCGCCGGATTGGCCGGTCATGACCGGATCGGGACAGGCGGGCAGTGCTGCAGCCCGCCATTTCGCAACCTGGCCCGTGGTAGCTGCGACGGCTTGAATGGCGCCCGATCGGTTCGTCGTCTCCTGCAAATGCGACATTCGCGACGGCCCTGGTCGTCAGACCGAAAGCGTTGCGCTGCCCCAGGCGATCAGGGCGATGCCGGCTGCCCGGCCGACCCACTGGCCGGCAGGAAACAGCTTCTCAACCAGCACCAGAATGGCGAGCCCGGCAATCCACACCAGATTCATGATGCCACCCACGAACAACAGCGCCATCAGCGTCCAGCAGCATCCGACACAAAACGCCCCGTGCAACGCCCCCAAACGCAGCGCGCCAACCGCGTGCGGACGCCAGTGGCGGGCAAGGAACGCCGTCGGTGCCCGGCAATGCGACAGGCAGGCGTTCTTGAGCGGCGACAACTGATACAGGCCCGCGGCGATCAGGACGGTGGCTGAAAGCCAGCGGCTCTGCGAACTCATCATCGTCGCGGAAACCAACGCCTCCTGTTCGAGCAGCCAATGCAACGCGGTCGCCGCGACGGCGAACCCCAGCCAGACCAGGAGGTAGCCGGCCATGAATACGCCGGTGGGCGCGAGCTTGTCCTGGATCTGACCCTGTGCGAGCGCATGGCGATGCACGCGCGCATAGAGCAGGATAGTCGGCGCAGCACTCGGGGACATCATGGCAACCATCATGACCCACCACATTGCGATCATCAGCGCCCAGTTCGCGCCCGCCCAGACCCGCGGTTCCGTCGCCGTGTCCCTCGCGCTCATGTCCATGCCGGGCATGTCCATGCCAGACATATCCATGCCGGGCATATCGGAGGTCACGCCGGCGGTTTGCTGGTGGGGGAAGAGCACGAGCTTCGACATCTCCCATGCATTCATGCCGAGCCCTGCACCGGCGGCGATATAAAGCCAGGCCAGCAGGCACAGCGCCACCACGCCCGCAATCGTGATGACGCGGTCGCGTCTGAGCAGGCGTTCCAGTGGCGACGCGCTGTCCATGCGAGGCGTCAGGCCCGCACCACCCCGTGGTTGTTGAGATGCAGCCGGGCGAACTGGCCGTAACTGTCCTTCGTGGTCACCTGAACCGGCCCGCGGGTAGTGCTCGAAGCGCTGCCGATCTCGGCGACCGTATATTCGAAGCCGTTCGGCAACACGATCTGAGCCCGCGAGTCCGCGCCCGTCACCTTGTTGCGGATCGGTTCGCCGACCGTCTCGATGTAGTCCTTGACGAAGATGCGGCCCCTGCGGCCGTCAATATCGAGGTCGAGATCGATCTTGGTGAAAACCGGCTCATTCATCTTTGTCACGGTTGAGGCGTAGACGGCGAACATCGTCGCGAACGGGTCGGTGTCCTGGCCGGTCATGATGCGCAGCAGCGCCTGACGCTGCCGGTCGGTTGCATTCTCGTCGACGAAAGCGATGGCCTCGCCATTGCCTTCGTGGATCGCGCCGGGCATTTGAAGATCGCGGCGATCCGCAGGCCATCGAGAGCGGTCTCGCCATGATGACCTTCGTCGATCTGGATGCCCGCCACCGCATGGCAATGGCCTTTGTCGGGCAGCGCATTGAATTGGCAGTTGCAGCCATATTCGCAGGTGCAATTGACGAGTTCCCGTCCCTTAATTTCCCAAGACGTCATGCTGTCCTCCTTGATGCGACTTATTAGATAATCATCATACACCTGCGCCGGCCGTACCGCCATCCTGTCGCGCCACGGGTGATCGCGACAAGAGACGGCAGCCAACGCGGTTTCTTGCCGAATTTGGGGTGAACGTGCGCCTTGGAGATCGTGAGGCGGATATCGGAACGGCAGAAATGCGGTCGGAACGGGCCTTTCCGACCGCACCTGCGAAGGTCCGAAACGACCCAAAAGCGGTCGTTTCCGATAGCGATCCGAGCAGCAAACGATTTTGGCCGTACTAGAAAAATCGGTCTCGAATGCTGCAATCATCATCATGTCCCGTCCAGGTTGTGGACACTTCCTTCTCAAAGGCGCACTCTTAGCGTGCGAAACGCGAGCTAGTGTTTCGTCCAATGCTTCACATGTTTGACTTGCGTCGGGTGATTGTCTGACCTGTCCGGATACTTCCGGCTGGGCAGACCTCACATTGTGTCGCCTATCCGTGATCAGGCTACGGCCTAAGGCACGTTGCAGCCCGTTCCGGATCAACTGGGAGGTAAACAACATGCCTGATTTTCAGCGCAGAGAACTTCTTGTTCAAGGAAGCACGGCTCTTGCCGCAATTGCTGCTCTCTATACCTCGCGTCGGGCTTACGCTTTTCCAACACGGCCGAGCGAGGAAGTTATTCCATGGCTGGATCAGCCGACCGAAAATCCCGATCCGGTAGGTATCCAGAAGCAGCTTGTCTGGGAGGATTTGGATAGCTGGATAACTCCAAACGACAAGTTCTTCAGCATCTCGCATTTCAACCGACCAACGATCGACGAGAAGACATGGTCGATGGAGATCGGAGGCCTGGTCAAGAAGCCCCTGAAGTTAACGCTCGCCGACATCAGGGCGCGACCGCGGCAGGAGGTCGTTTTCACAGTGGAATGCTCGGGCAACCACGGGTTTCCCTTTTTCACCGGCGGCATCGGCAATGCTCGCTGGTCAGGGACGCCGCTCGCCCCGATCCTCGAGGAAGCCGGCGTTCTGGAGAAGGGCATCGAGGTCGTCTTTTTCGGTACTGACAAAGGCGAGGTCCCAATACGCGACGTCAAGATGCAGCAGAACTTCGCTCGCAGCATGTCGCTCGCCGACGCGATGAACCCCGACAATCTGCTCTGCTATGAAATGAACGGAGCCGCCTTGCCGGCGGCCAATGGTTTTCCGCTGCGGCTGATTGCTCCTGGCTGGTACGGGATCGCCAACGTCAAGTGGCTGGAGCGCATCGAGGTTCGCGATACGCGGTTCATGAGCCTTCTGATGGCCCGGGACTATGTCACCATCCGGGAGGAAGAGCACAACGGCGAGACCGTGTGGACCGAGAACTCAGTCGGCCGGGCGCTGATAAATTCCGCGCCTGCGAAGGTTACCCGGAAAGGTTCGGACTACCGCGTCATTGGGGCAGCTTGGGGGGCACCGATCGACCGGGTCGAAGTGCAAATCGATCAAGGGCCTTGGGCACCAGCGACCATCGACCGCAGTGAGGAGGCCGAGCACGCCTGGAAGATTTGGTCCCTGGATTGGGCAAATCCCGCTCCTGGAGAACACACGGTGACCTCGCGCGCGGTCAGCACCACGGGACAAATTCAACCGGCAATGGACGATCCCTTGATTGCCAAGAAACACACATACTGGGAAAGCAATGGTCAGGTGACGCGCCGCGTGCGTGTCGACTAAGAACTACGCGGGAAGGTGAAGCAGGCAGCGCCTGGTCGCGGACTGGTTGTCCAAGCAATCTTTAGGTCCGCTTCGGCAGGCAAAATAGACGCGCATCGTAGATGCCCGGAACAACCGCTTCGGGTGGACTGTTGCGATTCGTCTCGTCCATGGGGACGAGCAAGTGGCGCCAGGAGCGGTCGTTAAAGCGATCAAGGTCGAGCGGCCGGAGCCGACCCTTCTCGGACCTTCGTCAGGTTCACTTATTGAACCGCGGACGGCCGGAATCCTGGATCGGTCCCCAGCGTCAGTCCTTGGATGCCGTGATGACGAGCGCCGGCATGTCGAAAGCGACGGCGCCGACCGCTGTCACGAAGGGCATAAGTGCCCGCTCGGCCTCCTCCAGGAGCCGCTTGAACTGCTCGTTGTCCAAAAGCCCGCCCAACGTCCAGATGCAGGCTCTTTCAGTCGAGATCAGCGACTCGATCGAGGCAAAACGGACCGTCCCGCGGTGCCGCTTCACCTCGGCACGCTCTATGCTTGCCTTCGCGCAGAGCGATAGCAGTAACTCCGCATTGCCGAGCGCAAAGGGCGCGCGGAACGCATTCGCAACGTCGCTTCCAAACAGCCGTTCAAGCATGTCCGCCACCGCGGCATAGCCGGGCGACTCGTCGAGCGAGTCGCAGACCGCGACGGCGAGCCGGCCACCGCTCTTAAGCACCCGCATCATTTCCCGCAGTCCGGCTGCT
This sequence comes from Mesorhizobium sp. M1312, assembly GCF_040318115.1. Taxonomy (NCBI): domain Bacteria; kingdom Pseudomonadati; phylum Pseudomonadota; class Alphaproteobacteria; order Hyphomicrobiales; family Phyllobacteriaceae; genus Mesorhizobium; species Mesorhizobium sp. M1312. The sequence goes on from NZ_JAMYLQ010000023.1 coordinate 10,162, forward strand.
CGATCCTCGAAGAACATCAGGCCGAACTGGCTGACTGCAGCGTCGAAGCTTTCATCCGGGAAAGGAATCTGCTCGGCACGCCCTTCTCGCCAATCGATGCGAGTGCTTTTGCGGCGGGCGACGCAAAGCATATCGGGATTGGGGTCAAGCCCGACCACCTTGCCCTCCGCGCGAACGCGATCAAGGGCCGCGAGCGCCAGCACACCCGTACCGCAGGCGATGTCGATCACGCGGTCGCCCCTCCCTATTCGCACCTCGGCGGCGACGATAGGCCCCCATTGTCGGAACAGCGCTGGAACGAACAGTGAGTCGTAGATTTCAGCCGGAGTTTTCGATGTCCTACTCCGGCGGATCTGGACCGCCGCGTCCTCAGATCCCGGCGTGGCACCTTCAAGGAACACTGCGTTGGATCGGGTTCCGGCGACGCGAAGCGCCTTCAGCGGCTCGTATTCGGGCGATGAGTACCAGCGCTGGGCATGCTCGCCGTCGGCAAATTCGACGATGACCGGATAGACCGGCTGCCAGTCTCCTTCGACAAGGTCGGATTTCCCGCCGAGCACCAAATAGCGCCCTCCATATTGTTCAACCGTTGCAAAGACCCCTGCCAGATACTGCTCGACCTTGGCTTGGTCGGTGATTTCACGCACGTCGAAGAAGCAATAAATAGACATGGCCGACCTCCGTTGATCGCATGGGCTCCACGGGATGCGCGGTGGATATGCTGTTCGGCGCATAGTAGACTCGGCCATGGGCACGCTCCATGACCCAGCGTCTCAATCGCTTGCCGCAGCGTCCGTTCTTGCGCCATCGCCTGGGCGGCCACCCGAAGAGGTCGTTCCCGATGCCGCACCTTCGGTCGCGCCGGACAAGGACGTCCTTTCGGATGTGCTGCGCGTGATAAAGCTCACCGGCGCGCTTTTCTTCTGGGTCGATGCCTCTTCGCCCTGGGGTGTGGAAGTGCCTCGGGCGGATTCATTTGCCCATTTCATCCTGCCGCGCGCCCAACACGTGATTTCCTACCACATCATCACCCAAGGATCGGGCTCGGTCAGCATCGGTGACGGTCCGCCGATTGAGTTTGCCGAAGGCGACATACTTGTGATCCCGCATGAGGATTCGTACGCGATGTGCAGTGCGCCCGGAGTACGATCCGGTTTGAGCCAGGAAGATTCGCTCGATTTCTTTCGCGCCATGGCGGCCGGACAACTGCCCTTCGTGGTCAACGAAGGTGGCGGCGGCCCTCTCCTGACCAGATATGTCTGCGGTTTTCTTGGTTGCGATGCACGGCCGTTCAATCCTCTGCTCGGGGCCCTCCCTCCGCTGATACGCATCCGGCGCGCGGCCGGCGCAACTCGCGATCTGCTCGACCGACTGATCGAGCTAACGCTGGCAGAGGTGTCCGCTCAACGGCCTGGCGCTGAATGCATCCGCGTGCGCCTCAGCGAGCTGATGTTCGTTGAGGTCGTTCGCCGCTATCTTGAGGCACTGCCGCCGGAGCAGACCGGCTGGCTGGTCGGCTTGCGCGACCCCGCCGTCGGCCGGGCTGTTGCGCTCGTCCACGAGAATCCGGCGCGTGGCTGGACAATTGAAGAACTCGCACGCGAAACCGGCGTCTCGCGGTCAGTCCTTGCGGCCCGCTTCACGCGTCTCATCGGCTGCCCACCGATGCAATATCTCACGCGATGGCGCGTGCAACTGGCCGCACGACTGCTCACTGATGGGCTGGCCAAAGTCTCGACGGTCGGGCGGGATGTCGGCTACGAGTCCGAAGCGGCCTTCAGCCGGAGCTTCAAGAAGCTCGCGGGCGTCTCGCCGGCTGGGTGGCGCGGCGGCCGGCGCGGATAACCGGACGGCCGGAGGCCAATTTGAGGAACACAATATGCCCCGACTGGCGACGGCCGCTCGCGCATCCGCATGGCCGATGGCATATCAATCTCTGCAAATTTCCGCAAATCGCGCGATATTGGCGTCCTGCCGTTTACTGAACGTCCACTCCCCACCCTCTGGTCGACGACGCCGCCGTGCAGCGGCAATGACTGGTTCGGGCATACGCGGAAGGTTCCACCCGCGACCGCAATGGGTGGCTATGCCAGAGGCCACCTCAATAAATAGCGAAGCCGGTGGCGCGACCTTGGCCATGTCGCCTTTTTGCGCGCCATCTCCGCATCATCCAGCCCTCCTCTCACCGCTCTATCGTGCTGATCTCCGCGTCGACCAAGCACCAGGGTGCGTAGCGGAAATCGCGTACCTGGACGACCTGCTCGTCCCGCCATTCGACCAGCATGAAAGCCGCGCACGGCGCCGTCCGGCTCCTGCGGGTCGCGGATCAGGATCGCCGGCGCGGCTGGCGCGCACGCACCAATCTCAAGCCAACCGAAGGGCTTCAAGGATTTCTGGGAGCGGTCCTTGCCCGCCGCACCAGCAATTTTGATACCCACGCCAGGTAGTTCAATTTGCCTCAAGGCTGAGCGCTTTCTGGCGATCCGCCTCGGCGCGCTTGTGGTTGCCTTTTGCCTTCCAGGAAAAGCTTCGGCCATCGTAAACACCGGCATTTGTTGGATCGAGCTCGATGGCCCGGCTGTAGTCGGCGATGGCGCCATTGTGGTCCGCCTGGCTCGCTCGGTTGGCGCCCCTGCCAAAATAGGCATCGGCGTCAATCGGATCGTGGGCGATTGCCTTGTCGAAATCGGCAATAGCGCGGCTGGCGTCGAGCTTGGCGGTCCAGGCAAACCCTCGGTCGACATAGGCGTTGGTGACATCCGGATCGAGCTCGAGTGCCCGGTCGAAGTCGGCGATGGCACGATCGTATTCGTCCTTGCGTAGCCAGCTGCTGCCTCTGCCATAATACGCCGCGCCGTAGTTGGGATCGATGTCGATCCCCCGGCTGTAGTCGGCGATGGCGCGGTCGAAGTCGTTCTTCCACCTCCAGATCAAGGCGCGAGTGAAATAGCTCTCACTGGATGCCGGATCGAGTGCGATGACCGGTTCGCAGTCGGCGAGGGCGCCGTCGTAATCTTGCTTGCGACCCCGTGCGATGCATCGACCGCTATAGGCCTCGACATTGTTCGGTCGACGGCGATGGCGCGTCCGTACGCGGCAATAGCGCGATCAGAGTCGCCTTCGTCATCCCAGGAATGTCCTTGGGCTATGAAAGCCTTGGCGTCTCCCGGATCGGCGTTGCCCGAACCGGCAGTGACCGCCAGAAGAACCACAAGTCCCGCCAGCACTCGCCGGAAAAGTCGGCCGCGCAACGCCCGTCCGACGGGCGCACTCCCAAGCGAGCTTGTCCAGCCTGCCATGTTGCTGGTCTCCCCCAAACCTTGACCCCACGCTGGCACAGTTCTCTCTTTGTTCTAGATGAAATGCAAGCAAATTGTCGAGATTGGAAAGACAATCGCCACGATTGAACCACAGGCTTTGGAATCCGGCGGCTCCAGGCCCGGAGACACCGCTCGTGGACGTGGCCGATCCTCCCTTCACTCCTCGATCATCTTGATCTCCGCGTCGACCAAGCACCAGGGTGCATAACGAAAATCGCGGATCTGGACGACCCGCTCGTCCTGCCATTCGACCAGCATGAAGCCGCGCACGGCGCTGTCCGGCTCCTGCGGGTTGCGGATCAGGACCGCCGGCCTGCCGTCGACGAAGCCCAGCGACAGCGCCCAGTCGCTGATGCGATCGTAATTGCCGAAATAGGTCGACACTTCGGCCTTGCCGCGCAGGCGGAGGCGGTTGACGAGTTCGAGCTGGATATCCTCGGCGATCAGCGCCCTGACCGCGTCAAAATCGCGCGCGTTGAACAGATCGACGTAACGGCGCAGGCGCCGCTCCTCATCGGCGTCGAGCCTGGGCGCGGCGACCTGTTCGGGCTCAGATGCGAGCACGCGCAGCTGCGCCCGTCCGCGATGCAGCGCCGCCTTGGTCGCGGCCAGCGTCGCGCCGGTCACCTCGCAGGTGTCGTGCAGGGAAAGGCCTAGCACGTCGACCAGGATCACGGCGCTGCGCTGCGCTACCGAAAGCTGCATGAAGCTGCGCAGGCCGGTCGCCGCGGCCAGCCGTGCGTCGGCATTGCCGGAGGGATCCTCGATCGTGGTCATGTCGGTCTCGATGATGCGCGACCTTTCCCGATGGCGCCGGCGCAGATGGTCCTGCGCGGCATTATGGGCGATGCGAAACAGCCATTGCTCGGGCCGCTCGACCGCCATGCTGCCGTCGATCGCCTGCAGCGCCTTCAGCAGCGTCTCCTGCACGATGTCCTCGCCGTCGATCACCGAGCCCGCCATGCGGGCGCAATAGCGATGCAGTTTCGGACGCAACCCGGAGAGCATCGCCTCCAGCGCCGGCCGGTCGAACTTCCGTGGGGTTATGGCGTCCATTTTCTTGGCTGTAGCACAGTCGCTCTATCCGGCCTTACCCTCCTCAAGCACATGGTAGTTGCCGATGATTTTGGCAGGCGATCGCTTGACCGGGGTAGAACGTCGCTCCGCATGGTTTTGCGTGAACGCCTCGAAGGCCGCAAGCCCGGTCAGCGCGGATGCATCGTTTCCCTCGCCGACGACGTGGATGAACTCGCCGTCATCGAGTTCGAGCACGAGATAGCGCACGGTCTGCGGCGCCGTCTCATCCAGCGCCTCGAACACTTTTGCCACCAGCGCGCGGTTCTCTTCCAGCCCGGTGTCTTTCACGCTGTAGCGAATGAGTTTGTAGCCCATGGTTCGTCTCCTGATTGGTTGGTCTCAACGGAAGACGACCGGAGTTACCGAAAAGATTCTCGGCTCGGCATAATTCTTTTCGGCCGCCCGCATCATCCTTGCCTGTGACCGATCAATGCAGTTTGCCGAACTCCCGGTGTTCGAACAGGACCGCGCCAAGGCGTTCTATACCAGGCATTTAACCTGCCAGGTCGCGACCGTCAGCGCTGCCCGTACATCTACATCACAGCCGCTCAGCGCAGCGACCCTGACCGCGAGAAGCCCGCCACCTTGCGAGTGGCGGGCCGGCCGCAAGACCAGGAGAGTGTTGTCTAGCCTCCACGGCCGATGCGACACCCTCGTTTGCGCGTCTCCTCAGCGGCGCGCGATCAGCAGGCAAAGCTCACGCAGGTCGCGATCGTATGTGCCGCCGCTCCCGAGCACGTCGACACAGCGCTTCTTCATGCGCGTCAACTGGCTGCTGGACAATTGCGCGACCACGCTCGGCACGCTGCGAGTGCTCGGCGCCCCGGCTGTTCCAAGAGCCCCCAGCGTTCCAGGGGTGCCCGGTGTACCGAGAAGGCTTGCGCCTCCAACGCCGACACCGGCACCCACGCCGACACCGCCCGTGCCCCCCACATCGGCACCCAAACCCGCTGTAATGCCGCCGGAGTCGCCTACATTTGCGCCCGCGCCGGCAGTGATCCCACCAGTGCCGCCTATGTTTGCGCCTGCGCCAGCCGAGACGCCACCAGTGCCGCCCACATTGGCGCCGGCACCAGCGGTAACGCCCTTGCTGCCGCCAATCGATGCACCGGCGCCGGCATTCACCCCACTTCGGCCGCCGATCGAAGCGCCGACACCCGCGGTAATGCGTTTCTTGCCGCCTATCGATGTACCGGCACCGGCATTCACCCCGCTGCTACCGCCGATCGAGGCGCCGAGACCGGCATTTATGCCACCTCGGCCCCCAACTGATGCGCCGGCGCCGACGCTAATGCCGCCTGCGCTGGAAGGGAAAGACAGAGATAAAACAAGTGCACCACCGGCTAAAGCTGTGGCGAGACGCTTAACGACATTTGCCATGACACTCTCCTTTGGTAGCTACCTCACAGTAGCAGTTCGAATGCTTGCTACATTAGCAACAACGAACTCAAAGGGTTTTTGGATTACTAAAAAGGAACTATGTTTCGGATTGTAACTTACGGTCAGCAAAATATTCTCAATCAATTTGAATACAAATTGTGAAAAAAGCTTGAGATCCTTTCCGGGCCTACTCTTTCTCACCCTTGTCTGCGCAACACATTAGCGGACCAAGCCCGCAAACGCCGCGGGAAAAACTGCAACGTGATCCACGACTACCAGCAATAAGACTCTGTTAGCCATGACTGTGAACAATGCCGAATAGATCCTTTGCAACGGATGCGTGTATGATACAGATGCAGGTAGGGTGGGTTGGTGGATTGCCGGTTTTCAGGTCGCCTCGTTTGTGATCCTTCGTCCGGCATTTTGAATGGAGATCGCATGCGGCCCTACCTTCTCTGCCTTGCTGGTTCTTTTGCGGCTTCAGCGCTGCTCGTTTCACCGGCTCTTGCTCAGGCACCCACCGCTCAGTTCAATGTCCAAATCACCATCAACGCTGAATGTCAGATCAATTCGGCGAGCGATCTGAATTTCCCCGCATCGGGCGTGATCGACACCGCGGTCGAAGCATCGAGCGCCATCGCCGTTCAGTGCACCAATGGAACGGATTACGACATCGGGCTCAATGCCGGAACGGGCGCTACCGCTACCGTCGCAGCCCGACAGATGACCGGGACGGGTGGGGAAACGGTTGCCTATTCCCTCTATACGGATGCCGGCCATGCCGATGTTTGGGGCGATACGATCGGAACGGACACCTTGGCGGGTACCGGAACCGGCGCCGAGCAGACTTACCCCGTCTATGGTCAGGTGCCAGTGCAGGATACCCCCACGGCCGGCACGTATGCCGACGTCATCACTGTGACCTTGACCTACTAAGCCATACCCAGACTAGGGAGAGGGGAAATGCGGTTAGTAGCCGTCATAGTCGCATGTCTTGCAGCCGCCCTTGAGTTTGCAGGCATTGCGCAAGCCGCGTCGCTGCGCGTCGCACCTGTCGTGCTCGACCTCAGGGCGCCGACGGCCGCCTCGACCATCCGAATCTGGAACGATGCGCGCCGACCAATCAACGTGCAGGTCCGTGTTCTTCGCTGGACCCAGAAAAACGGGGAGGATGCCTACGAGGTGACGAACGATGTGGTGGCCAGTCCGCCGATCACGACGCTTCGGCCCGGGGGCGAAAATCTGATCCGGATCGTCCGAACCTCGAAACGGCCCGTCAACGGAGAAGAGAGCTATCGGCTGGTCGTGGACGAGCTGCCGGATCCGTCCCGCCGTGTGGCCGGAACGGTCGTTCTGGTGGTGCGCCACTCGATACCCGTGTTCTTCGCCACCACCGACGCCCCAGGGGCATCTCCAACTTGGAGCGTGCAGCAAAAGCGGGGTGGTTATCTCGTCACCGTCCGCAACCGGGGATCGATGCGGCTCAAAGTATCGAACCTCGCCCTGAGCAGCGGCGGTAAGGCCGTGGCGCGCCGCGAGGGACTGGTTGGCTATGCACTCGGGAACTCTACTGCGAAGTGGTTTGTCCCGACCACCGGCCGCGGCCGGCTGTCCGGTTCGGTGACAATCTCGGCGGACAGCGAAGCAGGACCTTTTGATGCTACCGCACGCCTTACGGGCGGCTAGTGCTCCATTTTTGGTGTCGATCGGGCTCCTTGCGCTGCAAGGTTCAACAGCTTTCGCTGAATCGATTCCCGCAGCAACAGGCCCTGGTGCAGGGGCAACACCCGTCAGCGTCTCTCGCCACCTTCAACTGGAGGTGTTCATCAACGGCACGTCGACCGACCTCGTCGCGTCTTTCCGGCAGGACGCCGACGGGACCTTGGCAATCGAACCGGTCCAGTTGCGCAATGTCGGCATCGAACCCGGCGAAGAAGCCATGCGGCCGGATGGGCTGATCGACATAGCCAAGCTTCCCCTCGTTTCCTTCGAGTTCGACGAAACCGTCCAGACCATCCATTTCACCGTCGAGTATGACGCGCGTTCTGCGCGCGTCATTGATGCCCATGAGCGTGCTCAGGACGAGACTTCCACCGGAAACCCTCAAAGCAGCCTCGGCGCGCTGGTTAACTACACGCTGTTCGCCGGCACCGGGGGTGACGGCGTCGATGACATGTGGGCCTTCGAGGGCGCGTCGGGATGGTTTGAAGGTCGCGCATTCAGTCCGTTCGGCGTGTTCGCAAGCTCTTATGTCGCCAGCAGCTCGCCGGACGAACTCTACGGCTCGACCCGCCTCGACACGACCTGGTCATATTCGAACCCCAAATGGCTGACCACGTTTCGCGCGGGCGACGTGATTACGGGCGGCTTGAGTTGGACCCGGCCGACGCGGCTGGGCGGGTTGCAGATCCAGCGCAACTTCGGCCTGAGGCCGGATCTCGTAACCATGCCTCTGCCCGAACTCTCCGGCTCCGCGGCCGTTCCATCGACGGTCGACATCTATGTCAACAATGCCCGTCGCCTGTCCGAGCAGGTTCCGACCGGCCCATTCCAGATCACCAATTTGCCGGTGGTGACGGGAAGCGGAACGGCGCGTGTCGTGGTGCGCGACGCGCTCGGACGGGAGACGGTTTCCGAAACGCCGTTTTTCGCATCATCCGACCTTTTGGCGTCTGGATTTTGGGACTATTCGGCGGAAGCCGGCTTTGCCCGCCGGTTCTATGGCGTCGAATCCGACGACTATGACGGGCGCTTCATGGCCTCGGGCACGCTTCGCTACGGACTAACCGACTGGCTGACCCTCGAAGGCCATGCCGAAGGCGGCGGGGGGCTCATCAATGGCGGCACCGGCACTGTGTTTGGCATCGGCCCTTACGGTGTGGGATCACTCGCGGTGTCAGGAAGCAGCTACGACGGGCAGACGGGATTTCAGGTCTCAGGCAGTGTCGAGTTCGAGCTTTGGGACCTGCATTTTTTTGCGCGAACGCAGCGCACGTTCGGAGACTATAACGACATTGCTGCGGTCACTGTGGATCCTCTCCCGCCGCTGTTGCCCGATGATGACTTCCACGTCCACAGCGCCGCACCGCCGCGTTCGCTCGACCAGGTGTCTGTTTCGGTTCCCCTGAAATTCGATCCTTCGACGCTCAATTTCAGCTACACCCAGCTCGAGACGGTCGAGGGCGACCGCTCGCAGATCCTCGGCCTCTCCTTCAACCGTTCAATCGGCAGGGCATCGCTCTTTGCCACAGCCTTTAAGGACTTAGCGGATGAGGAGTCGTTCGGTGTCTTTGCCGGCGTTTCCATCCCGATCGGCGAGGACATTTATGCTTCGACCGGCGTTTCCTCCGACTCCGACGGGACATCGGTCACGACTGATCTAGTGAAGGCCGAAAGCGCCGAGATCGGCAGCGTCGGCTGGCGGCTCCGTGACACGGCAGGCGCTTACACAGAGCGTGCGGCGTCCGTCAGCTATCGCGCGCCTTTTGCTCGCTTCGAGGCAAGCCTCGGGCAGTATGAGGATCAATTCCGCGCAACGGCCCAGGCCGACGGTTCGGTCGTCTTCGCCGGCCGCGACGTCTTCTTTTCCAATCGCATCAACGACGCCTTCGCGGTGGTCGATGCCGGTGTTCCGGATATCGAGGTGCAGTATGAAAACCGGCCGGCCGGCCGCACCAATCGCCGCGGCAAGCTGCTGGTGCCGGGCCTGCGCTCCTACGAACCCAACCAGATCACGATCGACCCCACGAACCTGCCGGTCGATGCAACGGTCGGCGGCACCCGCGAAGTCACCGTTCCGACTGACCGCAGCGGAACCGTGGTTAAGTTCGATGTAGAGACCGATGTCCAGGCTGCACTGGTCACACTTCGCGATGAGGACGGCGAATTCGTTGAGACGGGTGCGGCCGGACAGGTCGAAGGCACCTCTGCGAGCTTTGTCGTCGGCTATGACGGGCAGGCTTTCATCAAGAGGCTGGGCGCCCAAAACCGCATCGTGGTGGATCAGCCGACCCGCGGCCGCTGCAAGGCTGAGTTTGTCTTTAATCCGCGCGACGGCGAGCAGGTCACCATTCCCGATGCAGTCTGTCGCGCGACGCAATGAGGACACCCAAAATGCTCCGTCTGGCTCTTTTCCTCTTGTTTCTCTTCCTGGCGCCGGTTGCCGCCAATGCCGCCAACTGCACGTTCAGCGTGACCAACGTCAATTTCGGCAATGTCGATGTCCTTACCGGGTCGCCGGTCGATACCACGGCCACGCTCAACATCAACTGCACCAGCGTCGTCTCCGGCTTCGTGCGCGTCTGCCCCAACCTCAACGCCGGGTCGGAAGGCGCGACCGCCGGCATCCGGCATATGCGCTTTGCGGGCACAGCGCTGTTCTACAACCTTTACCAGGACGCCGCACGGACCATACCCTGGGGCTCGGCAGAAAACTCCTCGCTCGGATCGCCGCCAACGTTTGATTTCACCACATCGGTTGGGGGCTCCGTTTCCGCGACGCGGACGATCTATGCCAGGGTGCTGGGGAACCAGCTGAGCGTCGGGGCAGGCCTCTACACGTCGCAGTTTTCAGGCTCTCAGACCCGGATCATCTACGGCGAAGTTGCCACTTTCAACTGCGCGATCTCGGTCGGTGGTTCTTTCAGACGTGCCACTTTTTCGGTCCAGGCCAACGTTGCCGCCAACTGCAGCGTGACGGCGCAGAACATCAACTTCGGCAATCACGGCGTGCTCGACGCCGCCGTCGACGGGATCGGCGGCGTCGGCGTTACCTGCACACCGGGCACGGCCTACAATGTCGGCTTGAACAACGGGCTAAGCGGCACCAGTCCGACGGCTCGGCGCATGACGCTCGGCGGTCAGGCCGTGACCTACGGCCTCTACAAGGATGCCGCGCGCAGTCAGCCCTGGGGTGGAACCATCGGGACCGATACCCTTGCAGGCGTCGGCGCAGGCGCGACGCAGAACCTGCCCGTCTATGGCCGCGTGCCGGCGCAATCGACGCCGCCCCCTGGTACCTACACCGACACTGTGGTGGTCACAGTCACCTATTGACTTGTTGCCGGGCGTCGTCGGTCTAGGCTTGTCACAGCCCAGCGCACGCGCGCCTGCAGGAACGCGTTTCCTGGCTGTTCAAAAGGCGGATCCTATCGCGGTCCGACGCCCAGCGAACCCTGTTCGGGCGACGGCACCGGCCTTGTCATGGCTGCAACGAAGGCAGCGGCAATCACCGCGACAATCCCCAGGCACGGCAGCCGGCTAGGGTCTCGCGCAGGAACAGGAGCCTCGCCAGCGAGGGCAACCGCATGGTGATCGGCAGCCAGTGAGCGGACCAGCCGATGAGCGGGCAAGTGAATCTTGACGCGCAATTTGAGCGGTCATTACCGAGCCGTCTCAAAACGCCGTCGCGAAAACTTGTCCCGCGCCGTGCTATACTGACCACGCCAACCTACACTGCGCCGCAGTTGGGGAAATGCCTCACCGCTGCAGAATGTTAACCTGCGGGAGTCGCCAATCCGGATCAGAAATGAAACGACAGGGAGGATGACGTGTCCCTCGACGCCAATGACTTCGATCAAGCAGTTGAAAAATACCACCTGGCTCTGGATGAGTTCATGAAAGGAAACCCCGCGCCTGCGAAGAAGCTCTTTTCCCAACGAGACGATGTAACACTGGGAAATCCCTTTGGCCCTTTCGCGCATGGATGGAAGCAGGTCATTGAGACGATGGAGCAAGCAGCATCGAATTACAGGGACGGCGACGCTACCGGCTTCGAGAACGTAGCGAAGTGTGTGACGTCTGAGCTGGCATACCTCGTCGAAGTAGAACGGCTCAGGTCCAAGGTTGGCGGTTGCAGCGATGTCACCCCTCTTGCGTTACGCGTGACGAGCGTCTTTCGCCCAGAAGACGGTCTCTGGAAGATTGTGCATCGTCATGCCGATCCGATAACGACGGCTCAGCCGGCCGATTCGGTACTCCGCTGGTAGGCGCGGTTCTGGTTGGACCTCGACCGTTAGTTCCTGTCGTGTTCGCCGTGAGCACGATCCGCATCCGCGCTCGCCAATCTTATATTCGCCGCCGCAAGCGCCGGCATGTGCTCGAACAGCTCGTCTTCCAGCGCCGCCGTGATCTTCTTCGCTTCGCAGACCGGCAGGCTTTCCTCGACGGCGATGGCAATGTCGGCGTGCAGCCTGTGACCGATCCACCGCGCCTTGGCCTCGACAATGCGCGCTGCCGGCACATGCGCGGCCGCATGATGGATTTCGCCGATGACATCAGGCTCCACGCCGTCGAGCATGCGGGTCAGCATCGAGCGGGCCGACTGCCAGACGATGCCGAAGATCGCAAGCGTGATGAGCAGGCCGACAATCGGGTCGGCCAGCGCAAAACCGAGCCAGACCCCGATCGCCCCGATGACCACGGCAAGGCTGGTCAGGCCGTCGGTGCGGGCGTGATAGCCGTCGGCAATCAGTGCGGCGCTGTTGATTTCCCGGCCGACGCGGATGCGGAACACCGCGACGGCCTCATTGCCGAAAAAACCAACAATGCCTGCCGCCGCCAGCCAGCCCAGATGCGTCACCATTCGTGGATTGATCAAACGGTCGATGGCCTGGTAGCCGGCGACAACGGCACTGAACAGGATGATCCCGACGATGACAATCCCGGCCAGGTCCTCGACCCGGCCAAGGCCGTAAGTGAAGGTCGGCGACGGCCTGCGCCGGGCCAGCAGGAAGGCGATCCACAGCGGAATGGCGGTGGTGGCATCACCGATGTTGTGGATCGTGTCGGCCAGCAGCGCCACGCTGCCCGACAGGGCGACCACGACCATCTGCATCGCCGCGGTGATTGCCAGGATGACAAACGACCATTTTATCGCCCAGATGCCCCGGTCGGTCGTCGCGATGGTCGCATCGATGACCCCGTGGCTATGCCCATGCGAGCCGCGGTGGTGACCATGTACGGCATGATCGCGCACCCCGAACCCGAACCAGTCGAGAATGCGCGCGCCGAGACTGCTCACAGGTATTTGACTGTTCACAGGTATTTCGCCAGTTGCTTGAGTTCCGCCAGCGAGTTGTCGCCCGCTTCGGCGGTGTCGGTCAGGCAGTGCTCGATATGATCGTGGATCAGCTCGCGCTTTGCGCTGCTGATGGCGCTTTCCACGGCATGGAGTTGCTGCGCCAGATCAACGCAAGGACGACGCGCGTCGAACATGGCCAGCACCGCCGCAAGATGGCCTTGCGCGCGCTTCAGGCGCTTCACGATAGCGGGATGCGAACGGTGGACGCCTTTAGACATGCCTGCTTTCGTATCCTCCCCGGGAGGATAGAGTCAATTATTCTGAGCCCACTTTTCCGCTGTGTATCCTATCGGTTGAAGAAAACCGTCAGCGCGCCCAGCGACCTGCCACCTTTTTACGGGTAGCCCGCCGGCCGGCCCGTATCATTTCGTGACCGTGTTGCGCTGGAACCTTCCCTCGCACCACGCGTTCGGGGCGCTGTATTCGCGATGCCTTATGTTTAGGCAAAGGTGAAGGCGAATACCGGCGGGGAGGCAAAAGCATGGGTTGGGGAGGAGCATATTGTCATGTCGAACCGTGAAATTGGAACGTCCCACACATTGGGGCTGCGTGTCGCTGATCTCAAAGCCAGGATGCAAAGCGCCCGGATTACCGAGCACGAGATGAAAACCTTTCAGAAGGTCGCCGCCGTTATGGGAGGAGGTGAAGGCTCCCTGCGGCTCGATGCCGACGACCTGATTGCCGCGTCTTTCGTCGTCGAGACGCTGGACGACCCCAGGTCGAATTGACGATCGTGGCGCCTCGGCGATCAGCCAGGCACCACGTCGGAGCCAGGGAAGCGGCGCGCCTGAGACTGCCGACCGCTTTCCTGACACGCTGCAAATGTCCTGGCGCTCGGCCACCGAGACGGGGTCCGTCCGGTAGAGCGCCAGGATTTTTCAAACACAGCGGATAGCAGACGGAACGGAAGCCGCGCAGCAGGTTCGCCGGCCGGGCCGGCCCATGATTCCGCGACATCAGCGGCGTCGCGCCGCATCACCGGCACCCCGTCGACTACACCACGTTCGGATACTCGTATACGAGAATCCACATATCCACCTTGGCGGGTTTCTGTTAGGCAAGGTTCACCTGACAGGGAGAACCGATTGCGCGGACTTGGCGACGTCTTGATGCAGAAACCGCTGACGGTGGCGGAACAGGTGGCCAATGTGCTGCGTGAATCCATCGCCGAGGGCAGCTTGGCGGCGGGCACCCCGCTGCGCCAGGACGTCCTTGCCGAGCGCTTCGGCTTCAGCCGCATGCCGGTCCGCGACGCGCTTCGCCAGCTCGAAGCCGAAGGCATCGTTTCGACCCATCCGACCAAGAGCGCGCATGTCGCCAGGATGGACGCTACCGAGATCAGGGAGATCCTTGCGGTCCGCGCACTGCTCGAAAGCGAAGCGCTGCGGCTCTCGGTCCCCAACCTCGGCAACGAGAAGCTCGACGAGGCCGGCCATGTGCTCAAACAGATCGATGCCGAGCCGAATGTCGGCCGCTGGGGAACGCTGAACCGTGCCTTTCACCTGGCCCTTTACAGCGCCTGCGGCAACGCCCGGCTGCTTGGCCTCATCGAAGCCCACCACAATGCGGCCGACCGCTACGTTCGCATTCTTCTGTCGAACCTCAACTATCGCAGCCGCTCGCAGTCGGAGCGTCGCGACCTGTTGACGACCTGCCGCCACCGCGATGCCGAGGCGGCCGTCCGCGTCTTGCGAAAGCACCTCGGAGACGGCATGGAAACACTCGCCCACGCTGGAGATGGGCTGGCGGGAAAGTCCTGAACTTGCCGGAACGGCCACGCAAGACGATGACGTCACGGCCGAACACAGGCCGGCAACGCCCCTCGCCTAACCCAGGCGTCAGTCCCCCAGGCGTCAGCCTTTGTCGTGCCTTGTCGAAACTCGGCCTGTGCTCGCGCAAGCAGGCCGAGAATCTGGTCGCCGAAGGGCGCGTCCGGGTCGCAGGCAAAATGGTGCGCAACGGCTCGATGCGCGTCGATCCCGGCCGCGACCGCATCGAGGTCGACGGCAGCCGCGTCGTCGCCGAGCGCAAGGTCTATCTGATGATCAACAAGCCGCGCGGCCTGGTCACCACCCGCGACGATCCGCAGGACCGCGGCACCGTCTATGACTGCTTGGCAGAACTCGCCCTGCCCTTCGTGTCGCCGGTCGGCCGCCTCGACAAGGCCAGCGAAGGCCTGCTCCTGATGACCAACGACACGCGCTTCGCCCAGCGCCTGCTCGATCCCGCCTCGCACGTCGCCAAGATCTATCACGTGCAGATCGGCGCCCTGCCCGACGAGGCCATGCTGGCGCGGTTGCGCGCCGGCGCGACGGTTGACGGCGAAGATTTGACGGCGCGGTCGATCGACATCCTGCGCAGCGGCGCCAGCACCGCCTGGCTGGAAGTCACCCTCGATGAGGGCCGCAACCGCCACATTCGCAGGCTGCTCGGCGCGCAGGATGTCGAGGTGCTTCGCCTGGTGCGGGTGGCGATCGGCCCATTGCAGCTCGGCGAGCTCGCCAAGGGCAAGGCACGCCACCTCACCGCCGAAGAGCTGGCGCTGTTTGCGGCCTGAGTGAAGATGCCGAAGCGACCCGGCAAGAGCCGCACCGCCGGGCGGCAGGCCAATCGCCAGCGTTGCAGAATGTCCACCACGGTCGCCGCCAGCTCCCTTCTCCCCGTCACTATACGGGGAGAAGTGCCCGGTGTCCGAACCGGATAGATAGGTAACAGAATGGACCGATTGCATGGGTGACAGTTTCTTGTACGCCGGGAGGACCGGCGATGGTTTGGCAAGAGACTGGCATCATGGACGAGCGGCTTCGGTTTGTTGTGGACTGCCTTGCAGATGAGGAGACGATGAGCGAGCTTTGTGTGGCCTACGGCATATCGCGCAAGACCGGCTACAAATGGCTTAGTCGCTATCGCGCGCTCGGCCCGGAAGGTTTGCATGATCTGCCACGGGCGCCGTCGTCCGCCGCAGCGCCGCGCCAACCAAACCGCTAGGCGCTGCGGCCGACAGCACAGGGAGAAAACTGTAACCCATGTATCCGGTTCAAAGTGTTACCCATCTACCAACTGGACAACGGCAGGACGATGAGGGGCGGCGCCGACTCCGACAACTGACCCCCTAGCATGAAGCTGCCCTGTCGCCTCAACGCAGGCCTTCGAAGTCTACGACACCTTTACTTCGCGTCGTGGAAAATGATGCCCACCGTATGGCGCATGCCGGAGCGAAGCCGGCTGACGCCGTGCCTGAGATTGACGCGGTAGCTGCCTTTGCTGCCCTGGACCGGACGATTGTGGACCGCGAAGGCGACGGCGTCGCCCTGACGCAGCGGCACCACCTCGGCGCGGCTTTGCATGCGCGGACGCTGTTCGGTCAGCACGAACTCGCCGCCGGTGAAATCCTTATCCGGCTCGGACAGCAGGATTGCGACCTGCAGCGGGAAGGCAAGGTCGCCGTAGAGATCCTGATGCAGGCAGTTGAAGTCGCCGGCAACATATTGCAGCAGGAGCGGCGTCGGCCGCGTCTGGCCTTGCTCGTGGCATTGCTCGAGAAACGCGGCGTGTTCATCCGGGTAGCGCTGGGCGATGCCCATGCGCTCGTTCCAGTCGTTGGCGACCGCGGCAAGGCGCGGATAGAGCGCGGTGCGCAAGCCGCCGATCAGCTCGGGCAAGGGATAGCGGAAGTAGCGATACTCGCCCTTGCCGAAGCCATGCCGCGCCATGTGAACATGGCTGCGGAAATGGCTTTCGTCGGGATAGAGCCCGGCGATCTCCCGGCATTCTTCCGGCGTCAGCAGCTTTTCCATCACGACGCAGCCATAGCCGCTCATCTCCTCGGCCAATGCCTGCCAGTCATAGCCGGCGACCCGCGCTTCCGCCGATCGGACCGCTGCTGCCGGAACCGTGTGTATGGTCATGGCTTTGCCTCCTCTGGCTTCTTCTGCCATCAGAGATGGGTGAAGTAGCGCCTGCAAACCACCCGTTTCCTGCCAATGGCGTTGTTGTGGCGGAGAACGGGCGTTGAAGCTTAAATCAGCTTCTCCAGCGTGATCGGCAGGTCCCGCACTCTTTTGCCGGTGGCGTGGAACACCGCATTGGCGATCGCTGGCGCCACGCCGACGATGCCGAGTTCGCCCACTCCCTTGCCGCCGAGCGCCGAGGAATGCGGGTCGGGGATGCCGACCGAGATCACCTCGATGTCGGGAATGTCGGCATTGGTCGCGATGAGATAGTCGGCCAGGTTGTTGTTGACGATGCGGCCGTGACGGCGGTCGACGATGCCTTCCTCGAGCAGCGCCTGGCCGATGCCCATGATGATGCCGCCCTTCCACTGGCTTTCGGCGAGCTTGGGATTGTAGAGCCGGCCCGAATCCAGCGCCGACACCACGCGCGACACGCGAACCGTGCCAAAGTCCTCGTCGACGCGCACCTCGACGAAATGCGCGCACCAGCTGTGGCGGGAATAGTCGCCCTCGGTGTGCGACAGCGCCATCGCGATGGTCGTATTATTCTTGTAGCGATCCTCCGCCGTCCAATGGGCCGGCGTGGTGTCGCCCATCGCCTCGATCTGCTCGCGTCCGACGCTGCCGAGCAGCTCGGCGATCGAGACCTCAGGGCCCTCGCCACGCGGCGACTTTATGCGGCCATTGGCAACGACCAGCGTGTTGGCCTGCAGCGCATGGAACGGCGAATTTGGATCGCTGATCGCCAGCCCGACCAACTCATCGAGGGCGGCAGTCGCCGCCTTGTGCACGGCGCCCGTCATCACACCGGCCAGCCGCGAACCGCCGGTGACGCCGGCGCGGGCATAGCGGGAGTCGCCTAGCTTCACCACGACGTTCTCAGCCGGCACGCCCACCACTTCGGCGGCGGTCTGCGCCAGGATCGTATAGGTGCCCTGCCCCATGTCGATGCTCGAGCTTTCGACCTCGACCGAGCCGTCAGCGAGAATGCGCACCATCGCCTCGCCATAGGCGCGCCGCACCGGATAGGTGCCGGCGGCAACGCCCCAGCCGATCAGCTGGTTGCCATCGCGCATCGAGCGCGGCTCTGCCGTGTGCCCCGACCAGCCGAAGGCCTCGGCACCGGCAGCGAAAGCCTCGCGCAGCTGCCGTGTCGACCACGGCTTTTTCGCCTCCGGATCCTGTTCGGCATAGTTCCTGAGCCGGATTTCCAGCGGATCGATGCCTACTTCATAGGCGAGTTCGTCGATCGCGCTTTCGATGCCGAAGGCGCTCGGGTTCTCGCCAGGCGCGCGCAATGCCCCCGGCACCACCGTATTCACCCGCACGACATTCTGCCTCGACGAGAAATTCGGCGTCGCATACATGATCGAGGTGACCGAACCGAGCGGCTCAACCCACATGCCGTCGACCGAAGTCTCGTTGACGCCGCGCTGCACGATCGACTGGATCCGTCCCTCTGCGTCGGCGCCGAGCGCCACCGTCTGGCGTGTCGCCGCCCGTCCGCCATAGGCGGTGAAGGTCTGCGGCCTGGTGACCGCGAGCTTCACCGGCCGTCCCAGCATTTTCGCGGCCATCGCCGCCATCGCGCCGTAGCCGTAGGCGAACGCCTTAGAGCCGAAGCCGCCGCCGATATAGGGCGAGACCAGGCGCACATTCTCGAACGGCACGCCAAACCATTCGGCATAGGTCCGGGCCATGCCGTCGAGCCATTGGCTGGGCTCCCACACCGTCAGCCGGTCGCCCTGCCATTGCGCGATCAGGCCATGCGGCTCCATCGGTGCCTGGTATTCGCGCGGCGTGTTGTAGGCGGCGCAGATCCGCACTGGGGCGGCGGCGAAAGCCGCTCGCGCATCGCCCCATTCCTTGGTCATGGTATCGATCGGAATGCCGTCGCCGGCCTTTGGATCGTCGAGATCGACGATTGCCGGCGTCTCGTCATAGACGACTTTGACCAGTGCTGCGGCCGCGACGGCCTGCTCGAAACTCTCTGCCACCACCGCCGCGACATGCTGGCCGCTGAAGGTGATGTCGCGCGCCAGCGGGCAATAGGGTGCGTCCGGCGGCGGCGTGCCCAGCCAGTCCGTTGCCGTGTTGAGGCGCAACGCATTGTCCGGCGTCAGCACCAGCAGCACGCCGGGTGCGCTTTCAGCGGCGGCCTTGTCGATCGAACGCACCTTGCCGGCGGCAATCGTGCTCTCGACGAGAACAGCATGGCTGAGCCCTTCGAGCTGCTGCTCGACTGCGTATTTTGCGGCACCGGTGATCTTGGCCGGGCCATCGACGCGCGACAGCCGCCCGCCCACTGCCTCCGCGAAGACGGTGCCGTCCGAAGCGTCGCCCCTTTTCGGATCACCATGTCTTGATCTGACGTCATGAACGGTCATGCCGTTTCTCCCACTTTGAGGATGGCGCGGGCGATGACGCGCGGCGCCAGTTCGATCTTGTAGCGGTTGGCGCCGTGGTCGACGGCGCCCTCGATGGCGAGCAGGCTGGCTTGCTTGACGATATCAGCCTCCAGCACCTTGCCTTTCAGCGCCTCTTCCACCGCCCGTGCGCGCCACGGTTTGGTGGCGACACCGCCCAGCGCCACGCTCAGGTCCCGGATCGTCCGTCCGTCGGCCTCGAACTCGATGCCGACGGCGGCACTTGCAGCGGCGAATTCGTAAGATTGCCGGTCGCTGACCTTCAGATAGGTCGAACGTCCTGCGGCGGCGGAAGCAGGAATGCTGATCGCGGTGATCATCTCGCCTGGCTCGATCGTATGCTCCCTGTCGGGCGTGTCGCCAGGCAGCAGAAAAAAGTCGTCGACCGCGACCTGGCGGTCGCCGAGATGGACTGTTGCATCGAAGGCGACCAGTGCCGTCGCCAGATCGCCGGGATAGGTAGCGATGCAGG
Source organism: Mesorhizobium sp. M1312 (assembly GCF_040318115.1). Classification (NCBI taxonomy): domain Bacteria; kingdom Pseudomonadati; phylum Pseudomonadota; class Alphaproteobacteria; order Hyphomicrobiales; family Phyllobacteriaceae; genus Mesorhizobium; species Mesorhizobium sp. M1312. Next base: position 29,871 of record NZ_JAMYLQ010000023.1, read on the forward strand.
CTTCGCTGGTGCCAAGCACGGCATGGCCCCGGGTGACGCCGCCGATGGCCGAGCAGCCGCTGCCGGGCGAACGCTTGTTGCAGGCCGGAAAATTCGCCGGGTCGCGGAAATACGGGCAGCGCGCGCGCTGCATCAGATTGCCGCCGATGGTCGCCATGTTGCGGAGCTGCGCCGAGGCCGCCTGCCACAGCGCTTCCGAGACGGCGGGGAACCGGCTCTTGATATCGGCATGGTCGGCGACGCTGCTCATTCTTGCCAGCGCGCCGATCATGGCGCCCCGGTCGTCGACCGTGATCCTATCCAGCCCCTTGAGATGGGTGATGTCGACCACGGTCTCGGGTTCGGCGACGCCGCATTTGGCGAGATCGATGAGCGTCGTGCCGCCGGCCAGCAGCATGGCGCCGGGCAGCGCCGCCGCCTGGCGCGCCGCATCGACGGAGTTTGCGCGCAGATATGAAAAGTCCCTCATGACACGGTCTCCATGGATGACGCGGTCTCCATGGATGACGCGGTCTCCATGGATGACGCTGTCTGCATGGATGACGCAACCTCCAGTGCCGCCTGGCGCACGGCGGCGACAATGTGCGGATAGGCGCCGCAGCGGCAGAGATTGCCGGCCATGTATTCGCGGATTTCGTCATCCGAACCGGCATGGCCCTCGCGGATACAGGCGACCGCCGACATGATCTGGCCCGGCGTGCAGTAACCGCACTGGAAGGCGTCCTGTTCGAGGAAAGCGGCCTGCACCGCGTGCAGTGTGCCGTCGCCGTCGGCAAGCCCTTCGATTGATGTGACCGCCCTGCCCTCGGCCTGGACGGCGAGCGTCAGGCAGGCCAGCACGCGCTGGCCGTCGACATGCACGGTGCAGGCGCCGCATTGGCCCTGGTCGCAGCCTTTCTTGGTCCCGGTCAGGCCGAGATGGTCGCGCAAGGCGTCGAGCAGCGTGACGCGCGGCTCGACCTCCAGTTCATGGTGATGGCCGTTGATCTGAAGTTGGATAGGAATTCGGGTTTTGCGTGTCATGGGGCGCCTGGCTCCAGTTGCTTGACGCGGAGGGGGTGATCTGGTGCCCGGCCGGCGAGCGGCAAGGTCACCTTATGGCTCGGTCTGAAAGGGGCACGGGTGACGGCTTTCAGGCTGGAAGGAGGTGACATACCGGTTCCCCTGATTATATGATAAAGGTGCTCCACTAAACGGAGGCGCCTCCGCTTATTACGTGGGGGCTGATCCACGCAGGTTCAAGCCCCGTATTCGCAGTGGAGAAAAAATTTGGCTTCGCAGCCGCCCGTAACCGCCAAAGACAAGCCCGACGCGACAGCGGCAAAACCGCTGCGCGCCGATGCGCAGCGCAACCGCGACGCGCTGGTCGAGGTCGCGGCAGTGGCCTTTGCCACGCATGGCGTCGATACCTCACTGGAGGAGATCGCGCGCCAGGCCGGCGTCGGCATCGGCACGCTCTACCGGCATTTTTCGACGCGCGAGCATCTGGTCGAGGTGGTCTACCGGCGCGAAGTCGAAAGCCTGTGCGCGGCCGCAGACGAGCTTGCCCTTCACCATCCACCTGATATCGCGCTGGAACAATGGATGCAGCGCTTCGTCGACTACATCGCTACCAAGCGTGGGCTGGCCACGAGCCTGCGTATCCTGCTCAACACCAATTCAACCCTGTTCTCGGACATGTCCGGCCGGGTGACACTCGCTTTACGGCAGCTCATCGAAGCGGCGGTGGCCGACGGCTCGATCCGCAGCGACGTCGACAGTTCCGACGTTCTGCACGCGCTCGGCGGAATCTATTCGGCACCCGATACCGACGACTGGCGCGACCGATCGCGCCGGCTGGTATCGCTGCTGATGGACGGGTTGCGGTTTGGGGCTGGCAAGTCCACGGAGGATGGCGGGTGAACCGCCGAAAGCGCGGCGCTGGGATGTTGACGCCTCCTACGAACATGTAGGTGTTGAAGCGGAATAATTCTGCGGTCTCGGGCTTCCGCGAGCTGGCAAACGCATGGATTTCAGCACCTTCTCAGGCCAAGGCTATTTCAAATCATCGGCCGATGAGCTTCGGACCCTCTGATCAGAAGTCTGGCACCTGGCTCCGCACCGGTGCGCGGGATGCCAGCGGAGCAAGAACGAGCAACTCCGCCCCTGAATTGCGTCAGATGCGAAATCCTATGCGAACAAGCCGACTGCTCGATCGTAAAAATGGTCGAGAGCGCATCGCCTGGCGGCAATCCGCGCGGCTTCAAGCAATTCCTCGCGACCCGAGGCGCCGTCCTTGTAGGTTGCGATGACCACGCGCGCGATCATTTCGGCGTCCTCGTTGTCAAGCTCCGCCTCGCCGGACCGCAAAATTTCCCGAACCACACCCCTCAAGAGATCCAGTTCAATGGTTGAAAAGACGCCCATATGGGGCGCGGATGTGCACTCCACTGCCATTTGAATTCCTCCCGCCGTCACGATATCAAACACGCGAGCAATTACAACTAAAGTATTAGGCGAGCGCGCTCTTCGGAGGTCGTTCGGCACCCGCTGCAACCTTGCTATGCCGCGTTTGCCTTACTGAAACACGTCGCGCCGCATAACATGCAAACGTCGCTATGGGATCAGACCGGCTATCGGTGGAGTACTCATGAAGAAGACTGTCGTTAGGGTTGTCTGTGCCATCGGCCAGGCGGGGCAGCTCGGCCTCAAAGGCCGCCTCCCATGGGAAGGCAACCGGTCGCCGGAGTTCGTCGCCGACGTTGCACGATTTTTCGACCTCACGAGAGGGCACGTCTTGCTTGCCGGTCCCAAGACGATCGCAAGCATTCCGGATTTTGCTCGCGCGGATCGGGAACTTGTCGTCGTTCGCTCCAGCATGGATCCGGAGGACACGCTCCGGCGCTTTGCCGGCCGTGTCGTCTTCATCGGCGGCGGTCCACCGGTGTGGGACGCCTACGCACGCTTCGTCAGCCACTGGGACGTCACCCGGCTGCCCTATGACGGGCCGGCAGACCGCTGGTTCGATGCAAGATGGCTTATGGGAGGTGGCAACGTTGCCAGAAATCACAGCGACCAATGAAGGCTCGGATGTTGACGCCCCCTACGAACATGTAGGTGTTGACGCCGAAAGGTATTAGTCTGCGCGGTCTCGGGCTTCAGCGAGCTGGCAAAACGCATGGATTTCAGCACCTTCTCAGGCCACGGCTATTTCCTCATCGGCGGCCTCATCCTCGTTGGTGCCGGGCTCCTGATCCTTTCGCTGATCGTTAATATTCGTGTGGCACACAGCGTGCGCCACGATATGCGCCATCGTGAAAAGCTGCTGGAATATTATCGCAACATCTTTTCCCAGCTTGGCGTGATCCTGATCGGTATTGGCGTTTCTCTGTTCATCTTCTTTTTCCAGCAGAATTATCAGGACCAGCGCAAACGCGAAACGGAGCTCCAGCTGGTTCTCGCCAAACTGGCCGCGCGCATTGCTCGCGGCGCTGCCGTCGTCGAATACCTTGGCGAATTCGATGCGCTGCTGGATGATGGCGGTCCCTACATCAGCCCGGAACTCGGTGGAACGAATGCCGCGATCAGCGCACACGGGGCGGAACTCGGCAAGCAGGTCGCCGAGATCCTTTTGGTTGAGCGCGACGTCGAGGTTCAAGCGTTCGATATCTTGAATCTATCGCGCGATTTCGAAGCGTCGTTCGTCGTCAACGAACTCGATCCCGCGCTGTGGTTCAACATCGTCCGGGACGAGAGCGAGATCCAATATGCCACCACTCAGCTCGCCCTCGACTACAAGGACCTGCAGGATGCGATCGGCGGAGACTCGATCGCGGTTGCGATCGCAAATCCTGAAAAGGAGGCAAAGATCAAGCAGGAGGTGCTCGACATCTTTTATGATGCCGACCTCTTGCGCCAGCGCAGCAGGAGACTTCTCGGCCGTGCGTGCTGGCTTTTCAGCAAGGGGCGCAGCTTCGTCAACCTTGGACCGGTCAACGAGATCGAGGCCGATGCCAAGTCGCACCAGGAATGGATCGACCGGTCGAAACGCTTCTTGACGCAGTTGAAGTCGGGAAGCGGCGATTGCTTCAAATTGCTCCAGTTCGACCCGGCGTCCTGAGTTGAGAACACGCCGGCAAGCGCGGTTCGACTTGAGGTCCGTCGCTCTAAGTCGAAACTCGATCAGCCGGCTGCCGCCAATCGCCGAGATAGGTGGAAAGCAGCCATGAGCCGGCGTCTGACGGCGAGTAGTTCCTTGGACAGTGATTTAGACAGGTCGGCGATCGGCAGCATCGATAATTCCCGTCAGTGGCGAATCGCAAACCTCTATGATTGGCTGATGCGTCCCTCCCTTCGTCATCCCCGGGCGGAGCAAGGAGCGAAGCGACGCGGCGCAGACCCTGGGATCCATGCCGTTACCTCGCGGCAGTGCTCCAGCGGACCAGAACCGAGTGCTACCACCCCGTTCCGCGAAAAAGCTCGAACCACTCTGGATTGGTCTTCTCAATCAGGTCGATCTTCCATTGGCGCGGCCAGCGCTTCAGCGACTTCTCGCGCTGGATGGCATCTCGAATGTCGAAATGTTCCTCATCCCAGACAAGACGCTGCACACCGTAGCGGCTGGTGAAGCGCGAGCCTTGGCCTGATTTGTGCTCCGGCAAGCGGCGGCCGAGATCGTTGGTGACGCCGATGTAGATCGTGCCGTGCTTCTGGCTCGCGGTCATGTAGGCATAGCCGGTCATGGCTGAACGGTAACGAGCGCAGTTGCGGAGACAAGCGCTGTCCTGAGCTGCTGCATTCTTCGGCTGATGTCACGGCATGGATCCCAGGGTCTGCGCGCGTCGCTTCGCTCCTTGCTCCGCCCTGGGATGACGAAGGCATGGGCCTGTGGCTAATCACCAGCGTCAGAGATGGTGGAATGTTGCCATTTGTTTTGCGACGCCTGGCCTAATCGCTGCTGATGCAGAACCGGATGACCATTCCGATCCAAGGCTCTATAAGAGGCCGACAGGATTGCGATGATCAAGGGGAGACGATGCGCTACATACGTCCGCTTTCAATGGAAGATGCCGTTGGCCAGTTGGCCGGGTCGACCGGCACGGCCGCCATTCTCGCCGGAGGCAGCGACCTCCTGGTGAGGATGAAAGGCGGCTTTATCGAGCCCGACCTGATCGTCGACATCAAGGCGATCGACGGACTGGGCGAGATCAGGGAAACGGCGGAGGGCTTCGTCATCGGTGCTGCGGTCTCCTGCGCCCTGATGGGAGAGAGCGCGGCCTTGAAGAGGGAATGGCCGGGCGTCGTCGAAGCGGCCAAGCTGATCGGCTCCAAGCAGGTGCAGGGACGCTGCACAATCGTCGGCAATCTTTGCAACGCCTCGCCGGCAGCCGACAGCGTGCCGGCGCTGGTGGCCGCCGGCGCCAGGGCATTGATTATCGGGCCAGGAGGCAGGCGCACGGTTCCCGTCGAAGCCGTGCCGACCGGGCCAGGCAAGACGTCGCTCGCCAAGGGAGAGATCGTCGAGGCGATCCTGCTTGACAGGCGCGCCCCCCGCTCCGGCGATGCCTATCTGCGTTTCATTCCACGCACGGAGATGGACATCGCCGTGGTCAGCGCCGGGGTGAACCTGACGCTCGATGAGCAAGGGGTCGTCAAATCGGCCCGCGTGTCACTGGGCGCCGTGGCGCCGACGGTGCTGCTGGTGGAAGAGGCGGCCGAGGCCCTCATCGGCAGGAAGCTGGACGAAGCAGCACTGGAGCGGCTCGCCAAGGTCTGCTCCGGGGCCTGCCGCCCCATCGACGACAAGCGGGGCACCGTCGAGTTCAGAAGAAAAGTTGCGGGCGTGCTGGCCAGGCGGGCCGCCACGACCGCCTATGCACGCGCAGGAGGCAAATGATGGCTGGTGTAGCAGTCTCAACGACAATCAACGGCGACACTATCGAGTACCTTTGCCAACCGGACGAGACGCTGCTTGACGTGCTGCGCGACCGCCTCGGGCTGACAGGCGCCAAGGAAGGCTGCGGCACCGGCGACTGCGGCGCCTGCAGCATCATCCTCGACGACCGGCTGGTGTGCTCGTGCCTGGTGCTTGGCGCGGAGGCTGAAGGCCGGCGCGTCGAGACCATCGAGGGCATGGCGCATGGCGACAGGCTGCATCCGCTGCAGCAGAAGTTCCTCGAGCACGCAGCGCTTCAATGCGGCATCTGCACGCCGGGCTTCCTGATCGCGGCGAAGGACCTTTTGGCCAAGAACCCCGACCCGACCGAGGAGGAAATCCGCTTCGGCCTTGCCGGGAACCTCTGCCGCTGCACCGGCTATGACAAGATCGTGCGCGCCGTCCAGGACGCCGCCATCGTAATGAAACAAGCGTGATGAAGGGAGCATGACGATGAACTTCGATCCGCGCTATTCCGGACGCAATTTCACCTCCGTCGGCACGCGTCCCCTCCGCCCCGACGGCGTCGACAAGGTCACGGGCCGCGCGCGCTATGGCGCGGACTTCAATATGGCCGGCCAATTGGTCGGGCGTGTTCTGAGAAGCCCGCACCCCCACGCCACAATCAGGAAGATCGACACCTCCAAGGCGGAGAAGCTCGCCGGCGTGAAGGCGGTGATCACCGCGGCCGACCTGCCCGACCTCACCGACGGCGATGCTGCCATGTACGACATCCTCGACAACTGCATGGCGCGCAAGAAGGCGCTCTATGACGGCCATGCCGTGGCCGCGGTCGCCGCGGTCGACGCCCGCACGGCGAGGCAGGCGCTGAAGCTGATCGAGGTCGACTATGAAGTGCTGCCGCATGTGGTCGATGTCGACGAGGCGATGAAGCACACGGCACCCCTGCTCAACGATGCCATTTTCACCGAGGGCCTCGAGGAAAAGCCCGTCAAGCCTTCCAACGTCACCAAGCGCACCCAGTTTGGCCACGGCGACATCCATGAAGGTTTCGGCCATGCCGATTTCGTCGTCGAACGTTCTTTCAAAACCGAGCAGACGCACCAGGGCTATATCGAACCGCATGCCTGCGTGGCTAATGTCAGCTCCGACGGCACCGCCGATCTCTGGGTCTGCACGCAAGGCCATTTCGTCTATCGCCAGCATTGCGCCCAACTTCTTGGCATGGAGGCCTCGAAGCTGCGCGTCACCTCGTCGGAGATCGGCGGCGGCTTCGGCGGCAAGACCCATGTCTGGGCCGAGCCGGTGGCGCTGGCGCTGTCGCGCAAGGCCGGCCGGCCGGTCAAGCTGGTGATGACGCGCGACGAGGTGTTTCGCGCCTCCGGCCCAACCAGCGCCACCTCGATCGACGTCAGAATCGGCGCCCGCAAGGACGGCACGATCACCGCGGCCGAGGCGACACTGCGCTATTCCTGTGGCCCTTATGCCGGCATGTGGGCTGAGATCGGCGCCATGACGGCGTTCGCCTGCTACAGGCTCGAGAACGTCAGCACGGTTGGCTACGAAGTTCTGGTCAACCGGCCGAAGACGGCGGCCTATCGCGCGCCGTCGGCGCCGATGGCGGCGTTTGCGGTGGAAAGCGCGGTCGACGAGCTGGCCAAGGAGATCGGCATGGACCCGGTCGAGTTCCGGATCAGGAACGCCGCCCAGGAAGGCACTAGATCGTCCTACGGTCCGGTATATGGCCCGATCGGCATCGGCCCGACGCTCGAAGCGGCGAAGAACCATCCGCACATGAAGGCACCGCTGGGCAAGAACCAGGGCCGCGGCATGGCTTGCGGCTTCTGGTTCAACTTCGGCGGCCAGACCTGCACCGACCTCAACATCGGCATGGACGGCTCGGTTTCGCTTGCCGTCGGAACGGTCGATGTCGGTGGTTCCCGCGCGTCGCTGTCGCTGGTGGCGGCGGAGGAACTCGGCATCGCCTATGAGCAGGTCAAGGCCGTGGTGGCCGACACCTCCAGCCTCGGCTACAACGACATGACGGACGGCAGCCGCGGCACCTTCTCCTCCTCCATGGCGACGATCTCGGCCGCCCGCAACGCCATTAAGATTCTGCGGGAACGCGCCGCGCAGATGTGGGACATTCCCGTCGACGACGTGGTCTGGGAAAAGGGTTATGCCATCGCCAAAGGCGAGAAGTACGGCAACCTTGCGGCGCTGTCCCTCAGGGAGATCGCGGCCGCGTCAGGAAAGACGGGCGGGCCGATCGCCGGCCACAGCGAGCTCGTCGCCGACGGCGCCGGCGTCTCCTTCGCCACCCACATCTGCGATATCGAGGTCGATCCGGAGACCGGCGCCACGAGGGTCCTGCGCTACACAGTCGTGCAAGACGCCGGCAAGGCGGTGCACCCGACCTATGTCGAGGGGCAGTACCAGGGGGGTGCGGCGCAAGGCATCGGCTGGGCGCTCAACGAAGAGTACATCTACGGCAAGGACGGGCGGCTGCAGAACCCCGGCTTCCTCGACTACCGCATCCCGGTCTGCTCTGACCTGCCGATGATCGACACGCAGATCCTCGAGATCCCGAACCCCAACCATCCTTACGGGGTGCGTGGCGTCGGCGAGACCTCGATCGTGCCGCCGCTGGCGGCGATCGCCAATGCGGTGTCGAACGCGGCGGGCGTGCGGATGACGCATATCCCGATGTCGCCGCCGCGGATTCTCGCGGCGATCGAGGCGGAACGGGGAGACTGATGGTCGAAGTGACGCTCTGGGGATCGCTTGGCGCGCTCGCCGGAGGCAAGAGCAAGGTCGAGATCGAGGCCAAGGACATAAGGGAGCTGTTCAGGAAGCTGGCTGAGCAGTATCCCGGCCTCGAGCCCTTGATCGAGAAGGGCATTGCGGTAGCGATCGACGGGACGATCTATCGGGATACGTGGTCGAAGGAACTGCCGCCGGGGGCGGAGATTTTCCTGCTGCCGAGGCTGGCTGGAGGGTGATGGGGGGAGAACGCGCGGTATAAAGAATGGCAGCTTTGCGCCGCATGTCGGCCGTAGCGTGTGACTTTGCCCTGCCCATAGCAGACATCGGCGGGGAACACGCTGCAGGCCGCGGTTGTGGCAATTGGCGACGTTTTGCGGGGTTCTCACCGAATGTCAGGCCCGCGACACACGAACTCGCGTGTTATCGCGATGCCTTTGTGATATGTTTCCTGCCCCACCGAAGCGAGGCCAAATGGCTGCGGAGGGAGCCTAATGAATATCGCAGTTTGGCTCAGAGGTTTAGGCCTTGAGCAGTACATTTCGGCTTTCGACGAAAACGCGATTGATGCCGAAATACTGCCGCGCCTCACCGCCGAGGACTTGAAAGAAATCGGGGTTGCCGCGCTTGCCCACCGCAAGCGCATCCTGGAGGCAATTGCCGCGATGCAAGGAGAGCCGGCGTTAGAGCCGGCGAAACCAGCTTCAGCCTCACCAATCCGGACGTCGGCTTCGGTTGACCGGTTCGGCGAACCTGGACGGCCTCGCGAGGCAGAACGGCGTCAATTGACGGTCATGTTCGTGGATCTCGTCGGTTCTACCGCGCTTGCGACGCGGCTTGACCCTGAGGAGATGCGCGACCTTTTGAGGAAGTTTCAGAATACTGTCGCTGGCGAAGTCCTCCGCTTCGAGGGACACGTCGCCAAGCTTATGGGCGACGGAGTATTGGCCTATTTCGGTTGGCCGCAGGCACACGAGGACGAGGCCGAGCGCGCTGTTCGCGCGGCGCTAGCGGTGGTCGCTGCCGTAGCCGACTTGTCTTTGGGTGACGGGCAGCAACTTTCGGTCCGCGTTGGCATTGCAACTGGCGTCGTAGTCGTGGGCGACCTGATTGGTGTAGGTGCCGCGCAAGAGAATGCAGTCGTGGGCGAGACCCCCAATCTTGCAGCTCGGCTCCAAACTTTGGCCGAGCCGGGAACGGTAGCCATCTCGGAGCTTACCTATAGACTTATCGGAAAGCTGTTCGAGGTGACCAGAATCCGGCCGCAGCGGTTGCCAGGCTTCGACGCGCCCATAAACGCATTCAAGGTGATTGGAGAGGGACGCGCCGAGAGTCGATTCGAAGCACTTCACGCAGCCGAATCTGCGCCGCTTACAGGGCGGGAACATGACATCGCCCTGCTCCTCGATCGGTGGCGGCTTGCCGCTTCCGGGGAAGGCCAAGTTGTCGAGCTATTCGGCGAGGCTGGCATAGGCAAGTCCCGCATTCTGCAAGAACTGCTGGAGCGCCTAAAAGACGAGGCACACACGCGACTGCGGTATTACTGCTCGCCTTATCACCTCGAAACTGCCCTCTATCCTGTGACGGATCAGTTGCTCCGGGCCGGGAACATCAGGCGGACGGACCCGCCCGAGCGTCAGCTTGACTTTCTTGAGCAACTGCTCGCCGGTTCGACAAAGAACCCCAATGAGGCGATACCACTAATCGCGGCATTGCTGTCGATTCCGACCGAGGGACGCTATCCCAAGCTCGACCTGATGGCGCAAAAACAGAAGTCTCGCACATTCGAGGTGCTGATCGAGCAGCTGGAGGCACTGGCCCGCAGCAAGCCGGTCCTGATGCAGCTTGAGGACGCGCATTACCTTGATCCGATGTCCGCCGAGCTCTTCGACCAAATCGCGGGCCGGATTCAACACTTGCCTATAATGCTGATTGCAACTTCGCGACCGGAAGGCGCCGTGCGCTGGGCTGGTCTTCCGCACGCGACTTTTTTGACCCTGAATCGGCTCAGCCGTTCCCAAGCGGCCTCTATCATTGCAGCGATGACGGGGGGCAAGCAGTTGCCAGCAACAGTGCTGGATCAGGTTCTGTCGAAGACCGAGGGCGTGCCGCTTTTCGTGGAAGAGTTGACGAAGGTCGTGCTTGAATCGGGCCTGCTTGAAGAGCGTGACGGCGAACTCGTGCTGGCGGGCCCACTGCCTCCGTTTGCCGTCCCGGCCACTCTGCACGACTCGCTGATGGCCCGGCTGGATCGGTTGGCGTCGGTCCGGGAGGTCGCGCAGATCGGGGCAGTGATCGGTCGCGAGTTCAAGCACGAGTTGCTTGCCGCAGCGGCTGGACTTCCTGATTTTGAGCTTGAGCGGGCAACGAACGAGCTAGTAGCGGCCGGCCTTGTTTTCCGCCGCGGCAGTAACAGCCAAGTAACTTACGTCTTCAAGCATGCGCTCGTGCAGGATGCGGCCTACAGCAGCCTCCTGCACAGCCGCCGCCAGCAGCTTCATGCCCGGATTGCGTCCATTCTCGAGGAACGCTTTCCCGAAATCGTAACCACAGAGCCCGAACTGCTTGCCCACCACTTTGGTCAGGCGGGCCTTGTGGAAAAGGCTGTCGAGTACAATGAGCTCGCTGGTCGTCGGGCGCTTTCTCGCTCTGTCCTGACTGAGGCGCTCGCCAGATTCGACAACGCCCGAACCGGGCTTTCGGCGATGCCACCGTCCGAAGAGCGTTCGCGGCGCGAACTTGCAATCCAGTTGGCGCTCGGCAGTACCCACGTTGCTGCGCACGGCTTCGCCGCACCTTCGACAGCGACCGCTTATGGTCGCGCGCGCGAACTCTGTGAAGAGCTGAGCGATACACGTCAGCTCTTTCCGGTTCTTTACGGTCTATGTCTTTACCACCTCTATGCTGCCGAGTTGGCGGAGGCCCGCAGCGCAGCGGACCGCCTGCTTGAATTGGCGGAAGCGAGCAGCGACCGTGGGCTGTCGTTCTTTGCTCATCGGGCGGCTGGGGTCAGCGCGTTGCCTGCCGGCGAATTCGCCCGCGCCCGGGCACATCTCGAGCAGGCGTTGGTTCTCTACGATCCCCAGGAGCACAGATCGCCGGCGTTTGTTTACGCCTTCGACCCACGGGTCGTGTGCCTGGACTATCTCGCCCGCACATTGCTGCCGCTTGGGTTTCCTGATCAGGCTCTGGCGGCCAACAACGAGGCGGTTGCTGAAGCGCATCGTGTGGGCCATCGCAACAGCCTTGCTCTGCCATTATTCTTCGGCGGCGTCATCCGCCAGATCCTTGGCGATCGCGAAAGTGTCCGGGAATGCTGCGCAGAGTTGACCCGCATTGCCAGCGAAGCTGGATTCCGCTTTTGGCTTGCCGGCGCCACAATCTTGAGCGCTTGGACACTCGCTGAGGCGGGCGATGCCGATCGGGGTCGCCTGGAACTCCAACGAGGCCTTGTTGAGTGGCGTGCGACCGGCGCGGAATTCATGGTTCCTTATTTCATCGCCCTTCAGGCGCAGATCGAGGTCAGAGCCGGCGACCACGATGTTGCACTCCGTTTGCTTGAAGAAGCACATGCCAGGATCGAACGCACCAATGAACGATGGTTTGCAGCCGAGGTGCTACGCCTACAGGGCGAGGTGCTCCTGCAGTCGGGAGAAGACGGAGTTGCACTCGCCGAAAATCGCCTTTCTGACGCGTTGGCGATTGCCCAGGCCCAGGGCGCGCGATTCTGGGAGCTGCGTGCTGCACTGAGCCTCGCGCGGGCCGACTGTCCCATTTCTGGTGCTCGCGAGCGGCTCGCACTCATCATTTCCGGGTTTACCGAGGGACAAACCTTGCCTGACCTGCAAGCCGCACGAGCACTCGCAACACCGGCTGAAGGTCTTCGGGCGGCCAATTAATAGAAATTGGCGACAGACAAAGGAGGAACGCCATGGCACAACCGACCGAGAATATCCGCGACGTGCTTCTGAAGGCGAATGATGGCTGGAATTCGGCCTTCAATAGCGGCAATGCTGACGCAGTCGCTGCTCATTACACACCCGACGCGGTTGTATTGCCGTCCACCCATGCCTTCATAAGGGGGACGAGCGCTATCAAGGACTTCTGGAAGGAATTGATCTCGGCTGGTGTGGGGAACCATGGCATCGAACTCGTGGCGACATTGCCTACGCGACCGGGAAATGGTCGGCCGAAGGCGGCGAAACGCAGCGCTACGAAGGATCCATCGTCACAATCTTCCGACGCGAAACTGATGGATCGTGGAGAGTATGCCTCCACACTTGGAACTGATGCGCTGCTTCCTGGCGTTTAATCTCGCCGACCGACGGCGGCAAGAAACCGTGGCATATTCACCTGCCGGACCACCAGCCGTTCTCGTTCGCCGGCCTCTGAGCGCATGACAAGAAACTCGGCATCACCAACTGCACGATCATCACGGCGCCGGCAGTCGAACCGGTGAGCCAGATCCACTTGCACAGGAGCGCCCGCGATACCCGTCAACGCTCCGTCTTTCTGCAACTTCGCATCGTGCGCGTGGGCTGCGTCTCGAACGCCACTGCGGTCGGTATCCCTCACGGCTCTATATCCAATCGTCACGAATTTCTGCACAGTCGTTCCCTTCAGGTTCTTGGTGAACTGCGGAGCCTTGCTCGCAAGGCATGCATCTTGGCCGCATGAAGCGCAACTTAGATCGGCACTCTCCGGGCGGCCTTCACTTGGCCCTGAGAGAGCAGCTGCCACCCGTCTTTGCAGCTTGCGACGACGCGTTTGAAACAGAGTTACCAATTGGGTTTCAGCAGCGTCCGCGGTGCGAATGGCCGTTTTTCCTTCCTCGATCTAAACCGGACCGACTGGATTCGGCCCCAAGGCAGACAGTTGTCTTCGGCCAAGTCGGGCCGCCGCCAGCAATAATTCGTCCACCTCTACGCCCCCAGCGTCGGCTCGGTATTCACCTCCAGAGCCTCCTCCGCTTCATCCTCCTCGCCGAGAACCTCGCCGTTCACCCCCAACGCCCGCCCGATCCAGATCGGGTCGACCAGATGGTCGCGCTTGGGGTTGGTGGTGTTGGGGTGGATGAGGATGCTCAGGCCGCCATGGTTCAGCATCAGCCATGGAACCAGCGAAGCGAAAATCTCGGTGGCGAAGGAGACCTGATACATGGCTTGCTGATGCGGGCCGACCGGTTCGTCGCGCCAATTGCCCAGGCGCACGCGGAAACGCTCGCCGATGCGCAGGCGCAGCCATTCGGCATGCCGCCGCTCGGCCTGCCCGTCGTAGTAGATATGCGCGTGATAGCTGGCAATTTCCGAAAGCGGCCTTGGACTGGCGGCGTCTTCGTTCACCTTGATGCTCTCCTTCGATGATTCCGGCAGACCCGACGCATGGAAGGTCGGCCTTGTCGAGGCAGCGTTGATGCCGGCGTCTTGCCGAGGGATAACCGGGACAACCGTCTCACTACCATTGACCCTAGTCACCCACGCGCGCCAGCGTGCCGAGATGATTGCCGTCGAGAAATTCCACTGTCATGGCCGACGCCTTGCCGTCGGGACCGATGATGAAGCTTACGGCCGAGGGCGCGTCCGGCGTCTCGGCGTCCGGATAGGTCAGGAACAGGTCGCGGTCGAAATGCTCCAGTGAATAGGACCGGGCGCCGCCCGGCCCGACCTTGAGCACAAGGTCGTCGCCCTCACCCGACACAACCGCATCGCCGATGAAGTCGTTGAAATAGCGGCCCTTATAGGCGCTGGCCGACCCGGCCGGGCTTGCCGGAGACGGCGGCGCGGCATAGATGGCCTTGGCCCTCGCGACCGCCGGGCCGAACAGGCTCGCATAGGTGTCATCCCATGCCTTGACCCAATCCTTCTCGACCGTTCCATCAAAGACGAGATCGGCGAAGCTGTCGGACAGCCCTTCCGGTACCCCTGTCGAAAAGGCGTTGGCGACGATCACGATGCCAAGCTTCTCCTCCGGGAAGAGCGTCACCAGGGTGCGTGCGCCGACACTGAAGGCGCCGGCATGGCCCCAGCTCAGACCGTGCCGGCCGAATTCGACATTCCAGCCGAGGCCGTAGAAGGACGTGCCGCCCGAGACGGGGTTCTTGCCGCGAGCCATCAGCGGAACATGCGTCTGGTCCAGCGCGTCGGCTTTAATGAGTGTCTCGCCGGCATAGACCCCATTGCCGAGTACGAGGCGCACCCATTGCGAGAGATCGCGTGCCGTGGAGCTGACGCCGCCTGCCGGCGCCTGCGCATCCGGGTCGCGCTTTACCTTCGCAGTCCAGACGCCGTCGATCTTGACGTGTAGCGCAGCGCGATTGGCATGCTTGATGAAGTCCGCATGACGCGAACTGGTCGAGGCCATTCCAAGTGGACGGTAGAGCTTCTCCTCGGCGATCTCCTCCCAAGGCTTGCCCGTCGGCTTCGCGGCCGCGACGGCACCCTCGGTCAGGCCGAAATTGCTGTAGGAGTAGCCGGCACGAAAGCTCGACGATGGCGATACGAACCGCAGACGGCGCAGGATCTCCGCGCGATCGTAGCCAATGTCCTCGAGGTCGTCTCCGGCCGTGCCGGGAAGTCCGCTGCGGTGGGCAAACAGGTCGCGGACCGTGAGTTCGCTGGTCGGATAGGGCTCGGACAGCCGGAAGGCCGGATCGAGATCGGCGATTTTGGCATTCCAGGAAACGATGCCCTCGCCGACCAGCGCCGCCACGATCGTTGCCGAGACCGGCTTGGAGAGCGAGGCGATCTGGAACACCGTGTCGGCGTCGACGGCCTCCGGTTTGCCGGCCTCACGATGCCCAAACCCCTTGAGGAAAACCACCTTGTCGTCATGGACGACCCCGATGGCGAGACCAGGCACCCCACCATCCGCGACGACGCCTTCGGCGAGCGCTTCGAGCTTCGACAGGGCGGCAGTGATCCGGTCGGGCGTGTCGGCCGACGCAGCATGCGGCGAAAGCACCATGACGGCTATGAAGGCCCACACCCCCCAACGGCGGAAATTCCGACCCACGCTCGAGCTCCTCCCCTGCATGTACCTGGTCATAGTACAGGCAGGCCCAGGCGAGGCAACCCTCGCCTGTGCGGCCGAGCGAAGTCCCGGTGCGACGCCAAGCGGCCATACCTGAGAGCCAGCCGGTCAACGGTATCGAACGGACCACCGCTCAGTGACGACGACAGTCATGAAGAACCCGATCGACAACAGCGATGAGAGCACGATGGCGGCGTAGAGCCGGTCGGACTGATAGTTGAAGGTCGCCTGGATGATCAGCGCGCCGAGACCTTTGTCGGAGCCGATCCATTCGCCGACGATCGCGCCGATCACCGCGGTCGCCGAGGCGATCCGCAGCGAAGCGAAAAGCATTGGCAGCGCGCGCGGCAGGCGCAGGCGCCAGAATACTTCCCAGCGCGTCGCCGACAGCACGCGGAACAGCTCGTGCTCGCTGGCGCTCGCCGATTCCAGGCCCCGGATCATGTTGATCAGCGTCGGGAAGAAACAGATCACCGCCGCGATAACGATCTTGGGCAGCATGCCGAGGCCGAAGATGAGGATGACGACCGGGGCCAGCGCAAGCACCGGGATCGTGTTGAAGAACAGCACGACCGGAAAATAGGCCGCCTGAAGCGTACGGCTGTGCACGAAGACGATCGCCAGCAGCACTGCGGCGAGGTTGCCGAGCACGAAGCCGGAGAGCGCCTCGATGGCCGTCGGCCAGAGGTTCGACAGGAGAAGCGATCCGTTCCTGGCAAACACGCCCGCTATCGCGGTCGGGGTCGGAACGATATATGCCGGCACGCCGGCGAGCGGCAGCAGGAACTGCCATGCGAGAATGAGCGAGCCGGCGCCGAGGATCGGCAGCACGGTCTGTGCGAACGGCGAAAGCGCGCCCTGGTTCACGAGGCCGCTCCGAGGGCGGAACGCATCCTGGCCATTGCCGCGACGATCGCAGGGTCCTCGCGCGAGCATCTGTTGTCCGGCCCCTTCAGCGGACGAAGGTCGTGGTCGGCGACGATCCGTCCCGGATGGGCGGCAAGCACGATCACGCGCTGTCCGAGATAAACGGCTTCGGCGATGGAATGCGTGACGAACAGCACGGTCGTTCCGGTCCGCCGCCAAAGGTTCAGCAGTTCGTCGTTGAGGCGATCGCGGGTGATCTCGTCAAGCGCGCCAAACGGCTCGTCCATCAGAAGCAGACGCGGCTCGCCAAGCAGCGCCCGGGCGATCGCCAGCCTTTGGCGCTGCCCGCCGGAGAGCTGATGCGGCAGGCGCTCACTGAGCTCCGACAGGCCGACGAGTTCGAGCAGCTCGTCGGCGCGGTCGTCTATCATGCGCGACAGGCTGCGGCGGCCGACCTGGATCGGCAGCCGCACATTCTCGCGCGCCGTGCGCCACGGCAGCAAGGTCGAGTCCTGGAAGACAAAACCCACGCCGCGGCCGGAGCGCACAGCCGAC
Source organism: Mesorhizobium sp. M1312 (assembly GCF_040318115.1). Classification (NCBI taxonomy): domain Bacteria; kingdom Pseudomonadati; phylum Pseudomonadota; class Alphaproteobacteria; order Hyphomicrobiales; family Phyllobacteriaceae; genus Mesorhizobium; species Mesorhizobium sp. M1312. The sequence goes on from NZ_JAMYLQ010000023.1 coordinate 46,960, forward strand.
GGCGTTTCGCCCATCACGCGTATCGTGCCCGCAAGTGGCGCCAGCAGATCGGCGACAACCCGCAGAAACGTCGACTTTCCGCACCCCGAAGGCCCGAGGATCGACAGGAACGTTCCGGCCTCGACTGTCAGGTCGAGACCGGAGATCACCGTCACGGGCGAGCGCCGGCCGGGATAGCCGACGTCGAGACCGGAGGTTTCGATGGCCGGCGCGGCCATCAAGAGGCGGGCGCGCCGAGCTTCGGCCGTTCAGCCGCACTGAGTTCGAGAATCTTCGTCGTATAGACGTCCTCGGCCTTCGGCCTGCCGTTCGGATACTGGCCGATCTGGTCAAGCAGCGCGATCTGGCTCTCGATCGAGCCAGGATCGAACGTGCCCCATCCATCCTTTTTCGTGTTGTCGTCGAACGACAGTTTCAGCACCAGTGGGATCGTCTTCTTTTCCCAGCCTGCGTCGATCTCGGGATAGGCTGCGACGAGCTTGTCGACCGCCTGCTCGGGATTGGCGTGGACCCAGCCCCACCCCTTGGCAACCGCGCCGATGAATTTTGCCAGGGTCTCGGAATCGGATTCGATGGCGCTGTCGGTCGCGAAGTAGACGTCGGCATAGGACGCCAGGCCCAGTTCCGACAACAGAAGATCGATGCGATCATCACCGACGACGCTGAGCGCCTGCGTGTTGGTGATCCAGCCACCGATCGCATCGACGTCGCCACGAACCAGCGGCGCCTTATCGAAGCCGACATTGACGATGGTGACCTCGGAAGGGTCGATCTTGTTCTTCGCGAGCATCGCATCGATGGCGAAGCGCGCGGTCGGCTGCGTGCCGATCCGCATCCCCTTCAGATCCGCCACCGACCGGATCGGCTTTTCCGGTTTCGACGTCAGCGCATAGGGCCCGGTGCGATAGCCGCAGGCGATGATCTTTATCGGAACGCCGCTCGCCCGCGCGGCATAGAGTTGAGGCGATTCGGAGAATTGGCCGAGCTGGGCGGCACCGGACACCACCGGCGGCACGGTGGCGGCGTTCGGTCCGCCAGGGCTGAACTCGACCTCGAGCCCGGCTTCGGTGAAGTAGCCATTGGCGACGGCTGCCACGTCGCCGATCTGGCCGTTCGACATCAGCCAATCATACTGGACGACGAGCTTGGCGGCTGCCGAGGCGCTGGCGCCGAACAGCTGAAGTCCCGGCCCGAAAGCCGCCAGGCCGGCGGCGCCGGCCTTCAGGATCGATCTGCGATTCCACTGCGATGTGTTCCCACTCATCTTCTTGCTCCGTTGTTGGACTTGTTTGCATGCGGCGCGGCCCTTCTTGCGAGGCCGTCGCGATCGGAATTACGCTTGCGTGTCGTGATAGTCGCCCGGTCCCGCGCCGGTCCAGGCGTAGAGCTCCCACAGCGTCCCGTCCGGGTCGTGGAAGTAGGCGCAGCGCGCGTTCCAGACATAGTCGCCGGGCGGCCCGACGAATGGCACTCCCTTGTCCGACAGCTCGGCGTAGAGCCGGTCGACCTCGCCGGCGCTTTCGAGTTCCATGGCGACGCATGCTTTGTGCGCATGCTTCGGTGAGCGGACATTCGAAACGCCGCAGTGGCGATTGATGTGATCCAGCTCCCATGCGGCTAGCGTCACACGCTCGGAATGAAAATCGACAAAGCCCTCGGCGCGGCGTCTGATCCGGTAGCCGAGCTTGTGCGTATAGAAGTCGATGGTGCGGTCGATATCCTCGACAAGCAGGCAGATATCGGTGATTGCCTTGGTCTGGCCGAGCGACATGGTCATTTGCCTCGATTGATCTTCGCGATGAGTTCGACGCCGACTCGCGATGCCGCGCCATCGATGTGCCGGCGCATCGCCTCGCCGGCAGCCTGCGGATCATGCGCGGCGAGCGCGTCGTAGATCCGCACGTGCTCGGCGACGTTGACCTCAACCAGGTCGTGGAGCGGATTGGTGAGGCGGGCATAGTGGATCGACTGGCGGATCTGCTCGCAGACGAAGGAAATGAAGGTGTAGATGTACCCGTTGCCGGTGGCCCGGGCGATCGCTCGATGGAAAAGCAGATCGGCCTCGATGCTGCCATCCTCCCAGCGCTCCTCGCCACCCATGCGGTCCAGCGCAGCCTTGATTGCGTCAAGATCATCGGATGCGCAGCGCGCTGCGGCCAGCGTGGCGGATTCGGTCTCCAGGATGCTGCGCAGCTCGAACAGCTGCTCCATGTTGCGCTGGTCTTTCAGCGCCTCACGGTCGATCCGGATGGCCGTCCGCTGTTCCGGCGCCATGACGAATGCGCCCACCCCCTGACGCGCCTCGATCATGCCGTCGGCGCGAAGCTGCGCGATCGCTTCCCTGACAACATTGCGGCTGACGCCGAACTTGTCGGCGAGCTGGCTTTCGGTGGGAAGCCGGGCTCCCGGGATGATGTCGCCGCCCTCGATCTCGCGGCTCAGATGCGAAGCGACGCGATGCGGAAGCGCCTCGACGCTGCCGATGATGGATGAACGCTGCTTCATGCGGCTTCCCTACAAATCGCCCCGATCAGGCATGAGACATCCGGGATTGAACAGGCCTGCCGGATCGAAGGCTGCCTTGATCGCGGTATGTAGCTGCCGCTCGCGCTGCGGTAGGCCGGCCCAGAACACATGGCTGCGGCTGCGACCGACGCCATGCTCGGCGCTGAACGAACCGCCGAGCGCTCCGACCAGTTCATAAAGTCGGGTCAAGACCGCCTGGCCCACGGTCCTCGCTTCGCCGGGCTCGCAATCGATGGGAGGCAGCACGTTGAAATGGATGTTCCCATCGCCCGCGTGACCATAGGTTAGGGATGTCCAGCCTGGCCACTCGCGCACGATACACGCGCGTGCTTGCTCAATCAGCTTCGGCACTTCGCTGAGGCGAACCGAGAGGTCGGTGCGGACATGAAAGCCACGCCGCGCCTGACCCTCAACCAGGCCCTCCCGGATGGCCCAGAATGCGGCGGCCTGCGAGCGGCTTTGCGCGACGACGCCGTCCCTGATCAGGTCGGTCTCGACGGCGCGCGCCAGCATCGTTTCAAGAAGTCCGCCGGCATCTATCCCTGGCCCGCAGGCGAGTTCGACGATCGCATGAACCGGACACGGTTGCGTCAACGGCGAGCGCAGCTTCGGATCGATGAGATGGGCCAGCGGCAGGCACTCTTCCCCGATGACCTCAAACGCGCTGAGAAGGTCGGAGCAGAGATGCCTCGCCATCCGGAACAGCTCACATGCCTGACGGAAGCTGCCCAGCCCGACATAGGCGGTCTCGACCTGTGTCGGCCGGGGCGAGAGCCTTACCTCTACGCCCGTGACGATCCCTAGCGTCCCCTCCGAGCCGACCATCAATTGCTTCAGGCTGTAGCCGCGATTGTCCTTGCGCAGCCCATTCATGCCGTTCCACAGTGTGCCGTCCGGCAGGACCGTCTCAAGCCCGAGCACCAGATCACGCGTCATGCCGTACCGCAGCACATTGATGCCACCCGCATTGGTCGCGACATTGCCGCCGATCGTGCACGATCCCTGCGCGCCAAGCGCGAGAGGGAAGGTCATGTCGGATGCTTCAGCGGCGTCCTTGACGTCCTGCAGCACGGCACCGGCATCGGCTTGCAGCGTGAAGTCGAGCGGATCGACCGAACGTATCCGATTGAGACGCTCAAGCGACAGCACGGCGCAGTCCGAATTGTCGGGAATGGCGCCGCCGGCAAGTCCGGTGTTGCCGCCTTGCACGACGATGGCGACGCCGCTCTGCGAGCACCATCTCACAAACGCCTGGACGTCTCCCACGGATTCTGGGCGCACGATGAAGCGGGCCCTTCCGCGCCTGTCGCGGCTCCAATCTATGAGGTAGCGTTCTGCCAGCGGCGACTGGCCGTCTATCAGCGCATCACCCGCCAACCGCGCAGGCAGCTCAGCAATTGCGCCGGAAGCTTCGCGTTGAGATGGGCGATCCGTGATCATCGCGTCAGATCATACGGTCATCCTACAACTTGGCAAGTCCCATTCTCGTTGCCGTCATCACTTCGGCGCCGAACTCCGCGGTCCACCCCGCAACCACGCCCGCGCCTGAACTGTTCCCCCTCGAAAATGCTACTTTACCGCCGGCCGGAGCCGACACTTAAAATGGTCGCGTGGAATCGAAGCCGGCTCAGTGACGATCTGCTCAGGGGTCCACCTGCCACCGTCTAACAGTGGATGCCGGTCTCCTTCGAATAAGTATTGTGTCGAATACATTTCGCTGATTAGCTGTCTTGCATAAGTCCGGGACAAGATTGGCAAATGTTGTCCGGGGAGGACGGCTATGCCAGTGCTTGAGGTTCGCCACGTTTCCAAGAATTTTGGGGCCATCCAGGCCCTGAGCGACGTCAGCTTCCAGGTGGAGCGAGGCGAAGTCGTGGGTCTGATGGGCGACAACGGCGCCGGCAAGTCCACCGTGGTCAAGACCGTGGCTGGCAATTTCCCGCCGAGCGACGGCGAAATTGTCGTGGACGGCGAGGTTTGCCATTTCCATAAACCCGTCCAGGCCCGCGCCAAGGGGATCGAAGTCGTTTATCAAGACCTGGCGCTCGCCGATAACCTAACGGCCGCGCAGAACGTCTTCCTGGGCCGCGAGATCAAGAAAGGCTTCTGGCCGATCAGGGTGCTTGACAAGCAGGCGATGATCGACCGCTCGGCAGCGCTGTTCAAGGAACTCAAATCGGAAACCAGGCCGCGCGATTTGGTCAAGAAGATGTCAGGTGGGCAGCGCCAGGCGGTAGCCATTGCGCGGACCCGGCTTTCAAACGCCAAGCTGGTGTTGATGGACGAACCGACCGCCGCCATCTCGGTGCGCCAGGTGGCCGAAGTGCTCGAATTGATCCGGCGCCTCAAAGCGCAAGGCGTCGGTGTCATGCTGATCAGCCACCGCATGCCTGACGTTTTTGCCGTCGCGGACCGCATCATCGTGCTCAGGCGGGGTTCGAAGGTTGCCGACAAGGACACCGGCAACACATCGCCCGAGGAAATCACTGGACTGATAACGGGGGCCATCCGTGGCGAATAGTGTTCAGGAGTCGGTTAGTGTTCAGGGGTCGGCCGAGCAAGCCGGCCAGCCGGCCATGTCGGACTTCGTCCCGACCAAGGAACAGACAGCTTTCCAACGCGTGATTTCAAGTCAGCCCTTCTGGGTGACGATCGCGCTGATCGCGCTCGTCATTTTGATGACAGCGATGGAGCCGAGCTTCGGCACCTCCGAAAACGTCGCCAATGTGACGCGCAATTTCGCGCCTTTCGGCATCATGGCGCTCGGCATGACGGTTGTGATCATCACCGGTGGCATCGATCTGTCGGTCGGCTCGATCATGGGCCTCGTGGTCATCGTCGCCGGCCTGTTCCTCACTTGGCATTATCCCTGGTATGTCGCCTTCGCCATGGGCCTTTCCTCCGGTCTGGCCTGCGGCGCGGTCAATGGATTCTTTGTCGCCTACGTCGGAATGCCGTCCTTTGTGGTCACCCTCGGCATGCTGTCCGTCGCGCGCTCGCTGGCGGTGGTATTCTCGGCCAATCAGATGCTCTACCAGTTCGGGCCCGATGCTCCGATCGTGAAGGCGATAGGTCAGGCGAAATGGCCGCGGCATGGACCCGAGGACTGGGCGCCGCACTGGATACCGGAACTGTCGTCGCAGTTCTGGACCATGGTGATCCTGGCGCTGATTGTCGGCTTCGTGTTCAATTTCACTGCCTGGGCCCGGCATCTGTTCGCTATCGGCGGCAATGAGGAGGCGGCACGGCTGACCGGCGTTCCGGTCGACTGGATAAAATTCCAGGCCTACGTTTTCTCGGCCTTCACTGCCTCGGTCGCCTCGCTCCTGCTCCTCGGCTACAACGGCTCGGCCATCAATGCGATGGGCCAAGGCTATGAGCTGCGCGTCATTGCGGCGACAGTCATTGGCGGCGCCAGCCTCATGGGCGGCGCCGGCACGGCCTTCGGTGCGATCATCGGTTCGGCGTTCCTCGAGGTGATCAGGAATGCGCTGCTGATGGCCGGCATCGATTCAAACTGGCAGGGTGCCTTCGTCGGCGCCTTCATCGTTCTTGCGGTTCTTTTGGGCATGCAAACCGGCGGCAAATCGATCCTCGCCGCGTCGCTGGCAGCCTTGATTCCCAAAAAAAGCCGTTAGAACCCGCCGGCGGGAGGCCTGCGGGACATCACACCAAGGAGGAGAACATCACATGAAAAAACATCTGCTGACGGCGGCTGTCGCGCTTGGCGCAATGGTGCTCGCCGTTTCCGGCGCCGAGGCGAAATACACCTTCGCCCTGGTGCCGAAGAACATGAACAATCCTTTCTTCGATCAGGCACGCGACGGCTGCAAGAAGGCCGAAGCCGAATCGAATGGTGCCCTGGAGTGCATGTATATCGGCCCCGGCGAGCATGGCGGCGGCGACGAGCAGGTACAGATCGTGCAGGATCTCGTGGCCAAGAAGGTGGACGGCATCGCCGTGTCGCCATCGAACGCCGCGGCGATGGCGGTTGCGCTGCAGGCCGCCAAGGAGGCCGGCATCCCGGTCCTCACCTGGGACTCCGACCTCCTGCCCGAGAACAAGGATCTGCGCGTCGCCTATATCGGCACGCACAATTATGAGATCGGCGCGAACCTCGCTAAGCTCGCCATGCAGATCAAGCCCAAAGGCGGCACGATCTGTATCCAGTCGGGTGGCGCGGCGGCGGCCAACCACAATGAGCGCATGCAAGGCATTCGCGACACGCTCTCGGGGACCAAATCGGCTGCCTCACCCGGCGACCGCCTGACTGGACAGAACGGCTGGACCGAAATCGAAGGCTGCCCACTCTACACCGACGATGACTTCCCGCGCTCGGTGCAGCAGTTCGAGGACATCATGGCGAAAAACCCGAACCTCGACGCGTTCATCCCAACCGGCGGCTTCCCGCAGTTCATCCCCGATGCCAACCGCGCCGCGGTCGGACCGTACAAGGACAAGATCGCCTCGAAGGCCCTGGCGCTGGTCGTCGCCGACACGCTTCCGGTGCAGATCGACCAGATGAAGGAAGGTTTCTCGCTTGGCCAGGTCGGCCAGCGGCCGTTCGAAATGGGCTACAAGACGATGATGGCGCTGAAGGACATGAAGGACGGCAAAGCTCCGCCGGCCGACCCGACCTACACCGGCCTTGACATTTGCACTCCGGAGACAGCGGATACCTGCATCGCCAAATAGCGCTATTGGGCGGGAGGAAACTCCCGCCCTTTTCCTAGGGGATCTCAATGTCGGAATTGTTCTCGCTCAACGGCCGTGTCGCGCTGGTCACGGGTGCTTCGCGTGGTCTCGGCTTCGCCATGGCCAAGGCACTTGCGGAAAACGGCGCGACAGTGATCGTCAATGCCCGCGATCCGGCCGCCCTTTCCGCGGCGGCTGAAAGGATCGGTGCCGAAGCCCTGCCGTTCGATGTCACCGACGCGGCGATCTCGAGGGCATCGCTCGAGGGAATCGTCGAACGCCACGGCCGCCTCGATATTCTGGTCAACAACGCCGGCATCCAGCATCGCAGTCCGTTGGTCGAATGGCAGGACGAGGATTTCGACCATGTGATTGCCGTCAATCTGTCGGCTTGCTTCCGCATGATGCGCGAGGCGGTGCGCCTGATGCTACCAAACAAGTTCGGGCGCATAATAAACACCGGATCGGTTGCAGCGATACTTGGCCGTCCCACCATTCACGCCTATGTGGCGGCAAAGGCTGGCCTGCACGGGCTGACACGCTCCACTGCCGCTGAGCTGGGCCGTCACGGCATCACCATCAACGCGATCGCCCCCGGCTATTTCGCCACCGAGCTCAATACGGCACTTATGAACGATGAGGCCTTCACCAAATGGGTCGAGACACGAACCCCGGCCGGCCGCTGGGCCCAGCCTGAGGAGCTCGGCGGAGCCGTGGTGTTTCTCGCCTCCGACGCTGCCGCCTACGTCAACGGACATGTACTGGCCGTTGACGGTGGGCTGTCGGTTTCGCTCTGACCTGCAAACTGCCTTTCAGGAAAATTTCAGCCGGGCAGCACCGCGAGGTCTGCGAAGACCGGCTGAGTTAGCCAATCCCATAGATCAGGCTCACGCGCCCATCGGGAAGCTGCTGAACCTTCCGCAGTTCGAGCTCGCGACGATTTTGTGTCGTAGCAAACAGCGCCTTCCCTTCGCCGACGAGCAGCGGATAGACGATCAGCCTGAGTTCATCCACCAGGCCGGCATCGATCAGGCTCGCGGTCATTCGCGCACCGCCCATGAGATAGATGTCCTTCCCCGGCTGCTGCTTGAGGGCAGCGATGTCTTCGAGGCTCCGCACGAAGCGCATCTTTGGCCAAAGCGCCGAAGTCACCGTGTTCGACAGCACATAGTGCGGGGTCTGTTCGGCAAAGCGGGCCCATTCGAGCTCGGCCGGCGTCGGCAATTTGCCGGTCATCGGCAGCGGCTTGTCCGGCTCGTTCTGGATCGCGCTCCAATAGCGCTCGTACCCGGCGTACATGACACTCCCGAGCAGACAGGCATCGATCTGCGGCGTCAGCCCATACTCCTCCGACCACGCGTCGACCCAATCGGCGTAACCCTCGGGTCCCTCCATCTTGCCGTCGACGGAAACCTTCATTCCGGTGATCAATTTGCGCATGACTTCCTCCATCGGGCTTGCGAAATGCAAGCACGTTTCATCGTCGGTTCGTTGCTGGTGTGCGAGCCTCCAAGGGCCGATGCCGGTGGAGGCTGGGCGGTGACTTCAGGGATTGGCCGACGCGATCGTGTCAGGCCGGCAGGCGGCGGTCGTATTCTTCCCGCAGGCGGCTCCAGCCTTCCCAGAACGAGGTCAGCGTCTTGCCCGCGAGGCGGGCAGCCAGCATGTCGAGGTGCATGTGCCAGCCGGCGGTGACGTTGAGCTGGATTTCGCGTTCCGGCAGCCGGCGATGGGTGACGGTGAGCAGCACGTCGTTGCCCTTCGGCTCCAGCAAGAAGGAAACCCCGCCGGTGTTTCCCCAGGTGATGGCGAGCTTGCGCGGCGCATCGAGCTCGGTGATCCGGCCCTCCATCCGATGCTCTTCGGGAAAGCCCGCGGGGCGCTGGCCAGGCGGATCGGTCAGCTCGTCGTTACGCCAGATGAACTCGAACGACGTGCCGGCCTTCATTTCCATCTGGCCCGCAGCCATCCACTGCCGGCGCAGGTCACTCTCGGTGAGATAGGCCCAGACCCGCTCGATGGGACCGGGCAAAAGGCGATGGATGGTGAACGTGGCGGGCTCGGTCAGCTCGCCATAGGCTTCGATGTTTTTCATCTGGTTCACTGGTCGTCTCCTTCTTTTGAGTTGGGCGATTTCTTGGAATGATCCTGGGCTTTGCGTGCGTCCTCCTCGCGAAGGAGGCGTTCGAGAACATCGAGACGGTTGGTCCAGAAGCGCTCGTAGAAGCCCAGCCACTGATGGGCGCTGGCCAGCGGTCCGGGTTCGAGCCGGCAAAGATGCGTCCGGCCCCTCACCTCTCGGCGGATAAGCCCTGCGTTCTCCAGCGCCTTGATGTGCTTGGAGGCGGCGGCGAGCGACATGGCGAAGGGCTCCGCCAACTGGCTTACCGTTCGCTCGCCGCCGGCGAGGTCGCGAAGCATATGGCGGCGGGTGGCATCGCCAAGCGCGTGAAAGACCGAGTCCATCTGGGGTGTCTCTAATTCAACCATGTAGTTGAATATGGAGACACGCTTCCGAATTGTCAACCGATTGGTTGAATGACCTTGGAAGGGAACTCCACAGCGGCCTGCGGCGATCGAGGACATTCGGCCAGCGCAAGAACACGGACATGGTCACTGTGGTGGAAGCGGAACCTCACTTGCCTTCGAAGAAAATATGAATCGAGGTTTCCAGCTTTTCGATGAGTTGAGGGTTATGGCAGCTTCCAGCCCAGATCAGGGCGTTCAGTCTCATATCCTTGTTGAGAAAGTTCATTTTCCGGGAATCAAGCAGGTATCCCGCGACCTCGTAGTGCCGTCCCTTGATAGCCTCGATAAGCGCGTTGTTTCTTCCGGTCTTGTCAGTAAGATTCACGTCGGCGCCATTTTCGACAAGCAACTTGACGACATCCAGATGCCCGTTCTTTGCCGCTTCAATAAGGGCCGTTCTGCCGTAGTAGTCGGCTCGTGCATCGATCTCTATCTCGGGATGTTTCACGAGAGCTGAAATAGAGGCGTAGTGGCCCTTGGCCGAAGCAAGGCTCAAAGGTGTGCTCTTCCATTTGTTTCTGGAATTCACATCGATTGCTGGGTGTTCGATCAACGCCTCGACCGCCGCGGTGCGGGCATTGAGGGCTGCGAGATGAAGGGCTGACCAGCCGCCGTCGTCCGCCTCGTTGATATTGGCGCCGGCCGCCAATTCCACTCGAACGGCCTCCGCATCGCCGCTTTCTGCCGCGAGCAGCAGATTCGACCAACCCCCTTCGGCTTCCAAGCTCTCGGTCAATGCCGTCGCCTCCCCGAATGCTCCCGGCAAGATAGCATTGTTCCGGTTCGGCCGACATCCACCGAATGACCGGCTTCCATCGAAAAGCCTTTCTCATTCGACAGCCCTAAGCACCCGAACGGTGGATATACCACTACCTGGTTCGACATTTGGCGGATCGTGGACGAGCACTGCGACCCGGCATTGCTAAACGAGGCTCCCCACCTGCAGTAGCTGCCGACACTCGCCAAGGCTGCTATCGAATCCAAGGCTGCTATCGGATAAGGTGAGAAGCAAGATGCGAATTGGAGGTCGACGATTTCTTGTCCTGTCGCTCGGAGCGGCTGCCTTCGGCAAGGCACGCGCCACCGAGCCGCTCTGGTCAGCCCTGAGATCCGGAGAAGCCATTGCCCTGCTGCGCCATGCCGCGGCCCCAGGCTCCGGCGATCCGCCTGGCTTCAGGCTTGGTGATTGCAGCACCCAGCGGAATCTGTCGGAAGAAGGTCGTGCGCAGTCCCGCGCGATCGGCGACCTGTTCCGTGCGAATGGGATCTCGTCGGCAGCCGTCTATTCGAGCCAGTGGTGTCGTTGCCTCGACACCGCTCGCCTGCTCGGGATCGGCGAAGTTGTGCCTCTTGATTTGCTCAATTCGTTCTTTGGCGACAGTTCGGCCGCAGAGGAGCGCACCGCCGCTCTTTTGGACTGGCTCCGCGGGCAGCGTTTCGGCGGACCTGCCGTCCTTGTCACGCATCAGGTCAACATCACCGGCTTGACTGGCGAGGTGCCGGATAGCGGCGAAATGATCATCGTCCGTATTCATGACGCTGACCCCGTGCAGGTCATCGGGCATGCTGCCACGCCGGCTTGAGCATCATGGCCTTCGACCCCATCTCGTGCAGCATCGCTTCAGTCGTGGAACAACCGACGTGCGAGGAGAGATCAAAGGGAGTGACGGCTTGGCTATTGATTTCAACCACACAATACTGCCGGCCCGCAACAGCGAGGCGTCGGCAAAGTTCCTGGCGGAAATGCTTGGCCTTCCAGCCCCGAGGCGCTGGGGACCTTTCCAGATGGCCACGACCGAAAACGGTGCCAACCTCGACTACATGGATACCGGCGGCGAAATTAGGCCGCAGCATTACGCCTTCTTGGTCAGCGAAGCCGAGTTCGACGAGATCTTCGGTCGGATTCGCGAACGGGATCTCCCGTACTGGGCTGACCCTGGCCGGACGCAGCTGGGCGAGATCAATCACCACGACGGCGGCCGCGGCGTTTATTTCGAGGACCCGAACGGTCATCTTCTCGAGATCATCACCCGTCAGTACGGCAGCGGCGGATGGAACCCATGATCGCTCGGTGACGCAGCCAGGCGGCGGACGCTCTGCGAGCTGGTCTCATGGCGGAACCTGAACGGTGATCTTGATCGATGAATAATAGGCCGCGACGTTCGGAAATAACGAAACACCTCTGAGGCCGACCGTGCTTGGCATTCTTGCAAACCGCACCTATCGCCATCCTCTTCGCGGCTCAGGTGATCGCACTGATCAGTACCGGGCTTGCGACGGTAGCTCTCGGGCTGGGCGTGACTTTCGGGCTATCGGCGACATTTGTGATCCTCGCCTGCATCGCGGGCGCCGCCCTGTTTACGGCGTTACCATTTCGGGCATCGCCATGCTCACGCCTTTGTAATCGATAAGCTGCATCCGGAATGGCCGCGCGAGCCTTAAGCGGCAGCGAGTGAGCAGGATATAGCCCCGGCATGCTGCAGACGATCATCGATGTTCAACGCGACATTTATCTGGCCTTCGCCGGGCACATAAAGACGTTCGCACAAGACGGCAATTGGGGGCACTCGCGGCCTTCTTGCCGATGGGCATCGTGTTCGGGGCGGTCCATGCGATGACGCCCGGTCATTCCAAGTCGGTGCTTGCCACGTACCTCGCCGGATCATCGGCCGGACTGGGGCGCAGCCTGACAGTGTCCCTTGCACTCTCCTTCACGCACGTCGCCGTGGCGGTGCTGATCGCGCTCCTGGCGCTGCCGCTCGTGTCGGTCGCGCTGGGAACCGTCGGCCGTGCGCCATTGCTGGAAGATTTGAGCCGAGGCTTGCTCGGCGCGATAGGGCTCTGGATGGTGTGGCGGGCGCTCCGGCACGCGGTTCACGCCCATGGAAACCGGCAGGGTGTGGCGGTTGGCATCATGGCAGGCCTAATCCCCTGCCCGCTGACGCTTTTCGTTATGACATTCGCCATGATACGCAGCGTACCGGAAGCAGGCATCGCGTTCGCCGTAGCGATGATGGCAGGAGTCGGGTTCACCCTCTCGGCCGTCGCCCTTGTCACGGTGTTCTTCCGCAGCCAGCTGATGAGTCTGCTGAAATCGCGTCCGAAACTCGTCGCGGTCGTGACCCGCTCGGTCGAAGCCGTCGCCGGCGCAGTCCTTGTCGCCGTTACCCTCCATGAAATCCTGTGAAGTAACGGTGTCGCCCTGGTTTGCTCAGTCGTCAGCGATGGAACTCGCCACCATCAATCCGTCCGCTGACGGCGAAGCCGGGAACTTCAAATTGACGAATTGCTCGCGCCCCCCGGCGATCATCATTTACATTCGCGATGGGGGATAGTTCGAAAAAGCATCGTAGGAAACCGGGGTCCATCGAGGCCTCCCCGCCGCTGCTGCTGTCCGGTCGAAATCGGGACCGTATGCCAGGCAGGTGCTGTGGAAGGCTTCCTGTGCGCGCTCGACATCGACACCGGCGTGCACCGATGATGCCGGATAAGGGGCGGCGAATAGCGTCAGGAGGAAGGGATGCGACGCTCCGAGCTCTAAACGGTCGACACCTTTCAAACGCTTTGCCGCCGCGATCGATCCCTCCTGGCTAAACGCCCGAACCGGACAAGGCTGCATCACCGCTCCTCTGGGGGCTTCAAGTGCCGGAACTGCATCAGCAGCAGCAGGTCATAAATGATCTTCAATGCACCGCAGATGAGGAGGGGCCAAGCTCGGAAAGAGGCAGCAAGCAGAGCCCCCGCCAGCACCGGACTGGCTGCCGCGGCCAGACTGCGCGGGACAGATGTGAAGCTCGCGGCCGCCGCCCGCTCCGCTTCCGTGACAATGGCCATGACGTAAGATGAACGCGTCGGGACGTCCATCTGCGAAAGCGCAGCGCGGGCCAGCAGCAGGGCGAGTGTCAGAGGTAGCGTCGGCGCAAGCGCCGCCAGCATCAGGGCGATGCTGGACGGAATGTGTGTGAACACCATCGTGTTGACGAGTCCGATGTGCCGGGACAGCCAAGCTGCAACGGGGAATGAGAACGCCGAAAGCACGCCGGACCAAAAGAAGAAGAATCCCGCTTCCGAAAGCGACAGGTCGAATTTTTCGAAAAGCCAAAGGGCAAGCAGCGACTGGACGACAAAGCCGCCGGCGAAAGCATCAAGGCTAAAAAGGGCCGCAAGCTTGAGAACGATATTGCGCGAGGGGCCGAGCGCGGACGCGGTACTTGTGTCCGACGTGGGACGGCGCTGCGGGATCCGCGCGTAGAAGAGGCCGCCGAGCAGGCCGAGCAACGCGTAGAGCACGAACATGGTCTTGATGCCGGTGAGTTGGTCGAGGCCGGATGGAGCAACAAGATCAGGGGTCGCCGAAGCGAGTGCGCCAACGGCGCCTGCAAGCGCGCCCACCAAGCTGTAACGCGCGAACATCTTGGTCCGGGCGGCATCAGTGACTTCGCGTGTGAGCACGGCATGCTCTAATGGCACGAACACGCTGACGCTGCCGGCCGACGGGTTGATGGTGCCTACGAACGCGATCACCAAGTAGCAGCGCGTAGTCATGAACCAGGGCAAAGGCCACACCCGTCGCGACCATCAGACTGGTGGCGGCAAGCAGGAGACGGCGGTGATCATGTCGGGCACCAAGGACTCCGACGGCGATGGTCAAGAGCGCTGAACCGAGCAGCGATGCGGTCGCGATGATGCCGACCTGCAGAGGCGCGAAGCCCAATGCGAGCAGGTAGACCGGCAACAGAACGGCCACGAAGCCATCGCCCATATCGCGCAGGGCTCGGGCCGCAAAAAGAAAGGTCGTCGGGTGGATCCGCTGCACTGGCCTAGCCTACTCTCGTGGCTTGCGTCGGCGTTACCGCCGCTCGGCAAGGCGGAAAGATCATGACGGAGTCGCGTTAGATATTCCAGCGAGGCGAGTATCGGTTTTGTTGACTGGAAGGGGAGAGCCTGCCCCTGCCAGCCACTGTAATGTCTGGGCGCGCATTCGTTCGCTGACGCCACCGATCTTGCGTTTCAGTTCGCTAAAGTGCTGTGTTCCGGTTTCCAAGGGCAATCAGCCATGAGGTTCCGGATATCCGCGGCGAAAGTGGTATCGGACCGATTGGTGTTCCAATATGGACGTGTAGAGTTGTTGCTTTCGAACGTTCCGTGAGAAATGGCATCCAGGCAATGACAGGCCGCCGGAGTGCAGACCGCCAGAGGGGCGAATAAATGCGTCGCATCGCTCGGATATCGCTTGCCATCCTCCTTTCGCTAGCCGTCGCAATCCTGACTGCCTGGGCCGGACTTGCCATGTGGTATCGTCTGCCTGTGGCTGAGCTTGGACGGGCTCTGGCCGGCGTCCTTTTCATCTTGTTCGGCCTCGCCACCATCATCGCATTCTCAGCCGGTATCGCATCAGGGCGTTTGTCCTGTTTGCAGCTGCGTTTGCTGTGGTTCTGGTTTGGTGGAGCACCATCAGGCCTTTCGGTCACGCGGACTGGGCGCCCGACGTCGCCCGTCAGGTGACCGGCACCCGCGACGGGAACCTGTTGAGGCTGACCGATGTGCGCGACTTCGAATGGCGTAGCGCTACTGATTTCACCGAACGCTGGACAACGCGGACCTACGACCTCTCCAACGTTCAGACTGTCGACCTCTTCATGTCTTATTGGTCCGGGACCAAAATCGCCCATGTCATCATAAGCTTCGGCTTTGCAGGAGGTGACTTGCCTGGTCGATTGAGGTGCGACGCCAGGGAGGCGGCAGTTTTCTCCCATGGCAGACCTGTTCAAAAGCAATCCCCTGGGTCATTATCGCGGCTGACGAGCGAGACGTTGTCGGCGTCAGGTCAAACGTTCGGCGAGAGGATGTCCAAATCTATCGGCTAAAAGCGTCACCGGAAGCGGCCCGGGCGCTCTTGCTGGAATACGTCTTGGACGCAAATGCACTTTCCACGACTCCAGAATTCTATAATTCCATCACGACGAACTGCACGACCACGATCGTCAAGATGATGCGAGCGGTCGGTGACGTGGTGCCTCTTGACTGGCGCCTCATCGTTAACGGCTATCTTCCCGAATATGCGTATGCACGCGGTGCGCTCGATGTCAGCTTGCCGATGTCGGCTTTGAGGGAGTTAGCCCACATCGACGGCCGTGCGCGGAAGTCAGGCCTTGCGCCAGACTTTTCGAGATTGATCCGGATTGGCGTGCCATCCCCCGGTCCAATTTATTGATCTCTGAAATCGTTTCAGGAAACCATTTTGCTGGCCAGTTCGAATCGGATCTCCTCCCGGCCTCACGGCGCACTTCTACTTTCTCCACCTGTCGACTCGCATTGGCGGACGCCGAGCCTAGATAAGCACTGCGCTGAGCGATGCAGAAGGACCTGAGCATGCCTGCACAAATTACCCTCAATCGACCTGAACAGATCACATTGAATGATGGCTCAGCCATTCCCCAGATCGGCCTTGGCGTGTGGCAAGTCGATCCAGCCATCACGAACCAAGTGGTGAGTTGGGGAATCGAGGCCGGTTACAGATTGATCGACACCGCCGAAGGCTACAAGAACGAGAAAGGCGTCGGGCAGGCGATCCGCACGGCTGGTGTGCCGAGAAGCGAGTTATTCATCACCTCGAAACTGCGCAACGGCGCGCATCAGCGTGACGCCGCCCTTAGGGCTTTCGACGAGACGATGAACAAGCTCGGGATCGAACAGATCGACCTGTTTCTGATCCACTGGCCAGTGCCCAGCCAGGGCAAATATGTCGAGGCGTGGAAGACGCTGATCGAACTTAGGAATGGCGGCCGGATCAAGTCGATTGGCGTTTCGAATTTCAACCAGGACCATCTGGAGCGGATCATCAGCGAGACTGGTGTCACACCCTCAGTCAACCAGATCGAACTCCATCCCCGGTTTCAACAGCGCGGCATCAGAGAATTTCACAGCACGCACAACATCCGCATAGAAAGCTGGAGTCCGCTGGGCAGTGGCCGGCTGTTGAGCGACCCGACCCTTGAAAAGATCGCCGGAAAACATCGCAAGTCCGTGGCGCAGGTGATGATCAGATGGCACCTTCAGGAAGGGCCGATCGTCATTCCAAAGTCGATCCACCAGAACCGGATCGCCGCCAATTTCGATGTCTTCGATTTCGAGCTGGACGCGGCAGACCTCGATCTCATTCGAGGCATGGATTCATCAGACGGTCGTACGGGCGCGAACCCCGCCACGGCTGCGTTCCTGTTCTGAGGGGCGTGGAGGCAAGCTTGAGGATGCGACGGCGAAGCTGCCAATCTCCCCCCTTGTGGGGGAGATGCCAAGTTTTGGCAAAGCGGGCAGGACAGAGGCGGCGCTGTCCCGCCCGCCTATTGAAATTAGCCCATCCCTTATATCCCCGACCCATCCAACAGAGGGACATCTTCTTCGTCCCACGGGCTCGGCAATGAACCCTTGCTCAGATTGGCTGTCGGCAGCGGCATCCAGCATTTCAGCTCGGGTTCAGCGTATTCAACCACGCGTCCTGGGGACGAGTCGGAAGCGCGCCACCCCTCGCTGCCGAATTGGTCGGCTCGAGACCAGTAAGCCAGGTCGACTTCCGCCGGTCCCTGTTCCGACGGCCGAACCGTGACAAGGATACGGCTGCCATCCCTTGGCGCGCTCGACATGTGACGCCACCGATCGGGCTCGTCCATCGCATTTCCTCCTGCAGCCTGCATCTCGGCTGTCCAGACGAATAGTCGCTTCGCGTACAAGGCCGGTCAACCCGAACTTTGCGCAGGACAGTCTGTTGGCGGCCTGCCGGTCTGGCGCGACGTGGGCTCGCGGTCATCAGCGAACCTTCGCCTTGACTGCCCAGGCTCTCGTTTTCAGGGGAATGGACCCGCCCTCGCCGCGCGGCAGACTGTCGCGGAGCCTCTCCATCAATCTCTGGCGATCTGCGGGGTCGAGACTCATGCAGTAGCCTGGCGCCGGCCCCGCACCCAGGGTGAAGGGGTGCCAGTAGTCTTCAAAGTCCTTGAACACTGCCGGCGATTCAATCCGGGTGGAGTCGACGGAAACCAAGCCGGCCTTCTCCGCGAGATCGGTCAATCCGTCCTGGGTGCAAAACGGAAAGCGCCTGTCCTCGGTAAGGTCGGCAGCACCGGGGTCAAGCGCTGTCGCAGCGGTCCAGAAGGCCCGCATGAATTCCACCCCGCCACCAGGATAGTCCCACACATAGAACCCGATCGTCGCTCCGCGGCGGGCCACCCGCCGCATCTCGGCGAGCGCCTTTTGCTTGTCGGGGACGAAGTTGAGAACAAGCGCCGACACGACCATGTCCTTGCTGCCCGATCCGACAGCCAGGGCCTGCGCATCGCCTGCGCGAAACTCGGCGCGTTTATCCGGCACGTTTGCACGCGCCTTGGCGAGAAAGCCCTCCGACGGGTCTATGGACACCAGGCTCCTGGGGTTGCAGCGCGCCAGGATGGCTGCAGAAAGCGCACCAGTTCCGCAACCCACCTCCAGCCAGTCCAGACCCTCCGCCGGATCGAGCCAATCCAGGAACAATGGAGCGATCTGACGGCTCCATCGCCCCATATAAAGGTCGTAGCTATCTCCGGCCTGCCAAGCGTCGTGACGTGCTGCCTCAGCCATCGCAATCTCCTCCCCGGGACATTTCAGACCATTGCACCGCGGCGAGAATACGCTCGCCTCTCGCGAAGGAACAGAGAGCCCAGGAAGTGTACCCAGGTCGTACTCGGATGCCTCGACTGGTTCTCCGTCCACCAGGAGGTCAACCCGAACTTTGCGCAAGACAGCTATACCGTTCGCGGTTAATCTTCTCTGGCTGCAATACGGGCGGTGTTCGATGAAGAGCGAAGATCTGCTGGCCAACACCACCCGTCTCGGCCCGGTTCATCTGCGCGTCATCGATATCCCAGCTGCCTTGCCGCTGTGGCGTGACGTGGTCGGTCTCGCCGTCCTCGCCAATGATGGCGGGATCGCCGATCTCGGCGTCGACGGCAAGTCTCTTATTGTGCTGCACGCCGGAGCAACGACCGCGCTGCCGCCAAAGTCGCGCGATCTTTTTCATGTCGCAGTCCACGTGACGACGCGCAAGGAATTGGCCCGCGTTGCCGCCCGGCTTCGGGCGTCCGGGGTCAGGCACGGCGCCCAGGATCATCTTGTATCCGAATCCCTGTACGTCTCCGATCTTTCCGGCAACGGCATCGAGATCTGTTTCGATACGCCTGACCGCTTCGCATCCAGCGCGGTGACGGCGGACGGCGGCGTCTCGCTTCTTGCCAGGGACGGCACCGCCCATTCCGGCCTCGAGCCGCTGGACCTCGACCGGCTGCTGCTCGAGTTCGACACTGCGGATGGTTTCGAGGCCCCGCTGACGGCGGATGCCTTCATCGGCCACATCCATATGCGCGCACGCTCGCCCGAAACGCTGATGGCGTTCTATCTGGGCGTGCTTGGTTTCAAGCCGCACATCCAGTCCAGATCGTTCGGATTGTTTGACTGCGGGACCGACGAGCGCCGGCACATAGTCGCATTCAACATCTGGGCCGGCGCCGAACTGAAGGAACCTCCGCCCGGCTCGGCGGGCCTCGAGCATTTCACAGTCATGCTTCCTTCCCAGGAGGGTATGGCAGCGGTCGCGCAGCGGCTGCGCCATGCCAACGTGCCCGCAACGCAGACGGAACGGGCGCTGGACGTCTCCGATCCGGAAGGAAATCGCCTGCGGATGGTGGCCGCAGGCGACTGATTGGTGGCTCACCGCTAAGCGGCTTCCGGCAACCTGAGCTTTCTAACTTAGAGCGCCGACTATCGCGTTGCCGTCCTGGGAAATTCCACAACGTCCGCTGGCGGACGCTTGTACTGGGCTGCGACAATTGCATCGATCAGGATATCCAGAGCCGCACGAGCCGTGCTGCTCGTCTCGTCATCGCCGCGCAAATAGTGGCAGGCTCGTTCAAGATGCAGGTGGGCGGCGGCAAAGTCGCTAGTCATGGATTCTCCTTTTGCCCGCCGTCCGACAAGGGTGGCCATCTCGACTTACCCAAGCGCAAATATCCACAAGCGGATTTGAATCAAATTTGGCCGGTTAACCGGATCTTCAGCATCTCGAGGCGACCTTGCTGTGCGGACATGTGTTGAGTTCCGCCTCAGGCAACAGACCCGCTCCGAAGACCGGGGCGGGTTTTTGCATGAATGATGCTCCGGTCGGAGCCGGGATCTGCAATTGGCGCGCAGGGCCGGTCGGTCTCGGTGGTCGGCTCCAGCACATGCCAGGCCTAACGAACGAAGCCGGCGAGCGTCTGGCACCTTGCCCTCATCCGCTCCGCATTGTGAGCGATGCGTTGGCGTTCTGCGTTAGCCTGCCGCCTCGCCTTCTCCACCCTGATCAGGCGCATCATTGTTGCCGGGTCCGGCAAGCGGACCGAAGATGTCTTCGAGACGTGCAAGTTCATCGTCTGTCAGCGCGTCCAGATGTTCCGGGGTGATGGTGACGACCTGAATGGTGCCGCTCAGCTTGCGGTTCTCGACACCGAGACCAAACAGCTTCGCATTGCCCATGGTGGCAGATACGGCCGCGCTGGTTTGCTTCTCGGCGATGGCGATCGCGCGAGCCTCTTCCAACTCGGTCGCGAGGCTTTCGACCGTCACCTCGACCTTTTTGGCAACCTTTGCCTGGAGCTCGGATACGCGGTCCAGTACGCTTTGATTTGCTTTAAGCGTCGCCGCATTGCCACGGTTCGCCTTATAGTTGGCCGCGATGTATGCCTCGTCCGCTGTCTTGCCCTTTGCGAGCTCTTGAGCGAAGGTCTCGTGACGGGCGTTTGGGAGGACTGGTATGGATATCGCAACCGGCTACGCCGCACTGACATCAGCTTTCGAGATTGCCAAGGGGCTAAAGAATATTGACGACCGCGTTAAGCTCAACGCTGCCGTTATTGAACTCCAAGAAAGAATCCTCTCGGCTCAGCAGGCCGCCACGGACGCAAAAGATCGACTGCACGAGATGGAGAAAACGATCGAGGCGTTCAACAGTTGGACGGAGACTGCAGGCCGGTATGCCCTCAAGGACTTCGGGTGCCAAACATATGCATACCAAGCTCGGCCCGAGACGCTGTCCGGCGAGCCTCCACATCTGGCTTGCCCCAACTGCTTCCGGGAACGCCGCCTATCCGTCCTGCAATATTCGGACACGTATTATGGCAGGAAACAGAAAACGAGAATGGCCTCTTTCAGTGGATAGAACAGAAGATCATCCTCCAGATCCAGACCTCGGTCATCCGGACCCCGAATGGGGACCCACCCACCATATCCCATCTGGATATTTTGCACGTCTCGACGAGGCTGAGGGAGAAGCACGGCAGATCGTCGGTTGGCTCCGCGAATCCGACCGTCCGCTGGACTGATTTGGTTCCTCAAGTGCGGTTCGAACGGACCCACCTCGGATCGTGAGGCCGACGGCCAGGCTGCCTACCGCGATGGACTAGCCGCTCTCTTAAAAGCGCTTCCCGCTGCCTAGCCTAGGATGAACGCGGGTCTATTGCCACCGGGGCCATGTTTGATTTTTGTTGCAGGGATTAATTGGTCAAGGAAGACGGGCGCCATGCCGAAGTCAATCTACGCCGTCGTTAAGCAGAAGCAGAGGCGCTGCGCCAGGCAATCAGGCAGCTTCACTTGGCGCATCGCGGGCGGACGCTGGGCACTGTTACAGTCGTTCGGAGTCGCCGCTTACCCTGAGCATGGAGCGGGCTGGGCCGAACTCACGAATGCCGCGGATCACGCGCTTTACGAGGCCAAGGGTGAGGGTCGCGACCGGGTCGTTGTCGCGCGCAGCGGCGCCCCCGGCGAGCGACAAATTCACTTGGTAACAGCCCCGAAAAAATAGCCGGGATGCCCGTTCTGGCCTTGACATGGCTAAAGTGCGTCGCTCGGCCCGGCATCGCGCGCCAGGCCGGCGTTGCGGGCCGGCGCCAATCCGCGTCGCGCGGCGCCGGTTGACCGGATTATTCAGTAAAGGCTAATAAGGCAGCGTTACGCGACCGATCCATGTGTCTGTTTTTTGGATTTGGCGTTGCTCCGTCACGCTCCCAATCCGCCAGCTACGATAGGCCAGGCTGAATGACCGACCTCATTTGCCTCGAATTCGCCCGGATCATTGAAGAGCGGTGCTGATTGCAATGCTGGCGCCATCCGTTGTTTACTGGCTCTTGCAGAGAAAACGAAGGTTCTAATGATCCAGGACAATGCCACGGTAGGCGTCGTGGTGCCGATGTTCAATGCCGAGCGGACCATTCGCGCCACCTTGACCAGCATCTGCCAGCAGGACCATCAGGCGCTGGACATTATCGTGGTGGATGACGGGTCGACGGACCAGTCCGCCTCGATTGTGGCCTCCTGTGCTGAGAAAGACCGGCGGATACGCCTGATGAGGCAGTCGAACGCCGGTGTTGCGCAGGCCCGCAACAGCGGTGCGGCCTCTACCGATGCGGAGTTTCTGGCGTTTGTCGACGCGGATGACCTCTGGGCCCCATCCAAGATCGCACTGCAGCTGCGCGCCCTGCAGGAAGGCGGCCCTTCTGCGGGCCTGGCATATTGCTGGTTTGCGCAAATTGACGAGAACGGCCGGGTATTCTCACTATACAACCGGCCCGATGCCGATGGCCGCGTTCTGCAACGTATGTGCAGAATGAATTTTGTCGGCAACGGAAGTTCGATGCTGATGCGTCGCTCCGCATTCGAGCGGGCGGGGCAATTCGATCCTTCCCTGAGGGCCAGGAACGCACAAGGCTGCGAGGATCTTCTAATGTGCCTCAGAATAGCGGAAAGTTACGAGTTCCGCGTCGTGCCTCAGCACCTCGTGGGTTACCGGATGACGAACGTCAACATGTCGAGCGATGTCATGCAGATGCTTCGTTCGTGTGAGATTGTTCTTGCCGAGTTTCGCGAAAAATATCCGCAGTTCGGCAGCGATCTCGATGCCCATCTGGTCGACATGATTCATTGGCTTGCGGTGAGAGCTTTGATCGGCGGGCAGCTTTACGCGGCCTGCGATCTATCGAAGAAACTCTTCGTCCTGGATCCGCGCACGGCGATTTCTCGCCTACCCAACATGGTTGACACTTACTGCAGGGCTAGGTTGGTTCCTCGCTGGCTCAAGGTTGGAGTGAAACGGATGCGCAACAAGAACGCCGAGTTCCGTCCCCTTTATGAAGAGACCAGCTGGTGAGCGCTTCACTGTTTCGCGCGCTTGCGGCGGCACTTCTCGAAGGCGGGACCTAAGCGCAGTTTTCGACGAGGGCGGACGGATCAATACTCCTCGGACCTGACTCCCGAAGCTGGCGCGGCGTCGGCGTCTTGAGGGCCACCTGGACTCGCCTTCGAAGCCACTCCGGAGGAACTGGCTGGCAGATGAAGGTCGGATCGGCGTCAAAAAAACGCCCGGAGGTACAGATGGAATGCGGTGAGGTCGGAACCATGCGCTGTTTAACGGCAAGCAGTCTCGGCACAAAGCGACGCAGCCGCCGCCACAGGTCTTGTGCGGTCGGCTTTGCGAAGACATGAAACAGCGCGGCCGGATCGATCCGTGTTGCGTGGACAAGCGGAGCGATTGCCGCGCCTGGCGACGTGCGGGCGGCTTCGGTGCCGTAATACGCTGAGGCCACGCCATCGGACCAACGAAACAAGAAAGACGCTAGCCTGGGATGTCGCGTGCGGACTGTTTCAAGGACGATCCGGTGCGATGTCAGCATGACGAGATACCTGGTCGACATAGAGGATGGTGATCGCCGGTAACCAATCAGATACTCGGGAACGACGTCATAATCGCAGATCGCGGCAATGTTGAGCTGCATCTGCAAGTCTTCGGCTCCTTGGGCGCCTGCGGCTCTGAGTGCCGGGTCGTATCCCCCGGTTGCCGTAAGAACTGATCGCCTGATTAGCGGTGAACTTGCATTGCCGATAAAGTTCTCAACCAGCAGCCAGTTGTGAACGTCCCCGCGAGCGAGAATTGGCGGCGAGCATTCGATCACCCAATCATCATCATCGATGACCCGATACCACGCGTAGACAAGGCCGAGAGACGGCCGCGACTGAAACAGGCCGTGCTGCTTTTCCAGCTTTGTCGGGTGCCACACATCATCCGCATCAAGCGGCGCTATGAATTCACCCCTCGCCGCATGAATTGCCAGGTTTCTGGCGACAGCAACCCCTTGGTTCTGTTGTCTCAGAAGAGAAATACGCGGATCACGGGTTGCAAATGCCTCGACGATCTCAGCGGTCCGGTCGGTCGACCCGTCATCGACCACTATGATCTCCAGCTGTTTGAAAGTTTGCGACGCGGCCGACTGAAGGGTGTGTCGAATGGTCTTTTCCGCATTGTAAACAGGAATGATGACGGAAACGGCGGGTTGCATATCGAAAAAAACCTGCTTTTGATGAGGATAAAAGAAAGACGGGCGCCGCCAGCCTAAATACTAGCATACGCGAGCGGGATAGTATCAAGCCGCGCCTCTCCCTACCGGCTACTTCAACGTTGAGAATTCGCCCGGTCTTTCACACTGACGGCGGCGACATGTGCTAATATGCTGGTTCCAATCTGCCCAAACTTGGATGCCTTCATGCTTCCTTCCATTCGCTCACATCCGTGCCCATGGCCTCGTGGTCTTATTGCCATCAGCGATGCTTTGAACACTCACATGTATCGCGTTTCTGCCGATGGAGTTGGCACCCGCGATCGGACATGAGCGTGGTTTTTACGGTTCCCGCGGCGGGAGACCGATGGTGATCCCGCGTGTTCTCCTGCAGCTTGGTCGGCTGGCGCGGCGTCGGCGCCTGGCCCGTGCTCCCATCATACTGATGTACCATCGCGTTGCGGATATCGCCGTCGATCCGTGGAGGCTAGCCGTCCATCCGGCAAGGTTCGACGAACAAATCGAAGCGCTGACGCGGACCCGGCAGGTGGTGCATTTGCATGAGCTGTTCGATGTCATCGCACGGGGAAAGCCGGGCAAACCGCTTGCGGTTGTCACGTTTGACGACGGCTATCACGACGTCTACAGCAACGCTCGCCCGATCCTACAGCGTCACGACTGCCCGATGACGCTGTTTGTTGCGACGGGAGCAATAGGAAGCGGCAGAGAATTCTGGTGGGATGCGCTCACGCGCATCTGTCTTGAGACGCCTGAACTGCCTGACCAACTCGACATCACGATCGAGGGAGGCAGGCATCACTGGCTTATCCCGAAGATGGTGGATCAGGCCGGCCGTGACAAAGTCTACCGTGAGGTGTGGTCGGCGCTCCGAACGCTGCCGTATGAGCGGCAGAACGCACACATCGAAGACATTGCCAAATGGGCGGGTGTTGGTCTCGACGCCAGGCCAGAGCACTGTATTATGACTCCCGAGGAGGTTGGTGACATCAGTGACGACCTGATAACGATCGGCGGTCATACTGTCAGTCATCCCACGCTTCCTGCCCATTCCTTTGCGACCCAGCTTCGCGAGATCGTCGACGGCCGTTCGGCCTGTGAGCAAATGACCGGAAAACGCGTTCTCTCTTTTGCATATCCATTCGGAGACCATGACGCTCTGTCGGTATCTGCCGTCAGGGAAGCGGAGTTTGAGTTCGCATGCACGACGCGCGCCGGGTGCGTTACGCCCGAGGCAGACGTGCTGCGTTTACCTCGATTGTATGTCGACAACTGGTCAGGGGATGAATTCTTGCGAAAAATCGAGGATCATCTGTTCTGATGAACGCACAGCAGACTACCATTATCAGCCCTCGACGCGGCTGGTTTGACCTTGATGTCTGGCACCTGTGGCGCTATCGCGATCTGCTGCTCCTGTTCGCGATGCGCGACATCAAAGTCCGCTACAAGCAGACCTTGCTTGGTCCGGCTTGGCTGATCCTGCAGCCCCTGGCGCTTACCGCAGCCTTGACCACCGTCATCAGCGGTATCGCGGGCATTTCAACCGGCGGCCATCCCGCGCCGATCTTTTATCTGACAGCGCTGGTGCTGTGGTCGTATTTTTCCCAAGTCGTCTCCACCGCGAGCCAGGTCTTCATTGCTAACGGTCATCTTTTCAGCAAGATCTACTTCCCGCGACTCGTCGTTCCCGTGTCGTCGCTGCTGTCGAACAGTGTGGCTCTGGCGATCCAGCTTGGCGTCGCATTGGCCTTCTTGCTCTGGTACCAGCTGACAGGAAAAGTGGACGGGCTATCGTGGCGCCTCGCGTTCTTTCCGCTGGTGATCATCCAGGTCGCGGCATTCGCGTTGGCTGTTGGGCTTTGTCTAGGAGCGTCAACCGCGAAGTACCGCGATACAGCTCATATGACTCCGTTCTTGATTCAGATCTGGCTGTTCGTGACGCCGATCATCTTTCCTTTTTCGGCTATTCCCGAGCAGTACCGGACGCTGACCGGATTTCTGAATCCGCTCGCTGTCATAATTGACGAAGGGCGCTGGTGCTTCTTCGGCACCTCGGCAGTCGGTGCGCCACAAATCGCTGCAGCGCTTGTCACGACCTCGGTCGTGCTGTTCATCGGCGTCGTGATCTTTCAACGCGTCGAACGGACGGCCATGGACATGCTGTGAAGAGAAATGACAACCCTTGCGGCCCCGTAGAGAGTGAAGGCCGCCTTTCGTCGGCCGCCGCGCATTCTGCACGATGGGCACGACGCCGATGCCATTGATCTCCGTCATCACGCCTTTCCTCAATGTCGAGCGGTTTCTTCCGGCCGCGATCGAAAGCGTGCGCGCGCAAACCTTCTCCGACTGGGAGATGCTCCTCATTGACGACGGATCATTCGACGGGAGCGTTGCAATCGCGGTGGCTGCAGCAACCGCAGATCCGCGAATCCGTTTCATTCCATCGGACGGCCAGCGTCGCGGCGCCGCCGCGGCGCGCAATGCCGGAATCGCGGCCGCGTCGGGCATGTTCTTCACGTTCCTGGATGGTGACGATATATTTGAGCCGGAAAAATTCGAAACGGAACTTGCGATCTTTGATGCGCATCCTTGCATCAAGCTCCTTTACGGACCGACCCTGTGGTGGTTCCCCGATGAGCCGCACAGGAACTGGACCGACTCGATGCCACGCCAATCGAACCGTCTGCACATGCCTCCCGACCTGCTCGACCAGGTCATCGTGCGCCAGCGGGCCCATGTGCCGTGCATCTGCTCGATCATGGTTCACCGCGAAGCATTGGTCGCGGTGGGCGGCTTCGATGAGGCGTTCGAACTCTACGAAGACCAGACCCTTCTAGTAAAGCTGCTGTTACGCTATCCGGTGTTCGTGACATCCACGCCCACCGGCCGATACAGGCAGCACCTCGATTCGACATCGGCCAAGGCAACTGCTTCCGGCATCTACGATCGACTGCGCCCGCATGCTGCTCGCATTGGCTTCCTCGAATGGGTTGAGATGCATGCGTCGGCCTCGGGATTGATGACGCCGAAGTTGGAGCGGGCGCTCCGCTTCGCATTTGCGCGCTATCCAGCCCAGCGTCGACCTCTGACACTTCGCGATAGATTTGACCTCGCCATCGAAGCCGGACGCCGGTTCGCTCGGCGGCTGACGCCACGCCGCATCCTGTCGAAGGTGTTCAGGCTGCTGACGAGAGCACGGAAGTAGTGGGCGGGACCGGTGGCGCGGATTGGATCGCGACCGAGCCTGAGCTGTCTGATATTAACGATACCGTTTTACGTGAATGATAAGTCGCATCGCCTCACTGGGGGCTACGTGCTAAAAACTGACGAGTGTCCATTATTCTGTACCAAAAATTCTGTTTGTTACGCCTAAGGTCGCGTTTGATTTCTGGTAACGAACACCAGCCCGTTGCCTCTCTGCGAAGCTAAGGAGAATTTGGCTGTTTCATGATCGCAGTCGTCATAACAACTTACAACCACACCCGCTTTCTTGAGGAAGCCATTCAGAGCTGTCTTGGTCAAAGCCGGCCGATGGATGAAATTATTGTCGTCGACGACGGATCCACCGACGATCCGGCATCGGTTGTCGAGCGTCATCCAGGCGTGCGCCTGATCAGGCAGGACAATTGCGGGCTCGCGACCGCCCGAAACACCGGACTGGCGGCTTCCAGTTCCGATTACATCATCTTTCTGGACGCGGATGATCGTCTCCTTCCGAATGCCATTGAGACGGGCGTGCGAATGCTGGTTGCGCATCCAGATGCGGTTCTCGCTTACGGAGCTCATCGCTTCATCAATGGAAGCGGTGCGATCGAGTCAGACAAGCATCACGTCGCGCTTGTTGAAAATCCTTATCTTCAGTTACTGCGGACGGGAAACTTCATTGCGATGCATGCGACCGTGGTTTATCGGCGGGAGAGGCTCGCGGCCATGGGCGGGTTCGACGCTTCAATGCGGTCCTGCGAAGACTATGAGCTATTCTTGCGAATCGCCCGGCGCGGTTCGATCGTAACGCACGACGATGTCGTCGCCGAGTACCGCATGCACGGCGACAACATGTCGAAGAATCGATCGATGATGCTCGCTGCAGCATTGTCGGTGCTTGACAAGCAGTTGGCAGGTCCGGTTGACGACGATGTGCGTCTTGCAGTCCGCGATGGCAGGCGGTTCTGGAAGACCTACTATACCGAAGAGTTGACCACTGAGGCCTTGCGCGCGATCCGCACCGAACCTGCCAAAGCGATTCGCATGCTGTTGCAGGCTTTGCAGATGTCGCCGCCGATCACGCTGCAAACGGCGGCATTTAGGACAAAGCGCAAGGTCGGCAGGCATGTGCAACGGCTGCTCGGAGCTTCCGGCGCCGATTGGGTGGCTCCGCTCGTCGGTTCGGTGCGGTTTGGGGATTTCACGCGCACGGTGCCGATGAGCCGCACATTTGGATATGATCGCGGCAAGCCAATAGATCGGTATTATATCGAGAATTTCCTACAATTGAATGCGGCCGACATACATGGCCGTGTGCTGGAAATCGGCGACAACAGCTACACGATGCAATTTGGCGGAGCTCATGTCGTCAAGAGCGACGTGCTGCATGTTGATCCCGATAATCCAAACGCGACCATCATAGGCGACCTGTCGCAGCCCGGAGTCCTGCCGTCAAACGCCTTTGACTGCATCATCCTCACGCAAACACTTCATCTGATCTTCGACATGTCGGCCGCGGTCGCTGCACTGGCCGAAGCGCTCAAGCCCGGGGGCGTGCTGCTGCTAACTGTTCCTGGCATCACCCCGGTCGATCGCGGCGAGTGGGGCAGCACGTGGTTCTGGTCATTGACGCAGGCGGCGTTGGCGAAGTTGCTTGCGAAATCCTTCAGCACGGCGAATATGGCGCTCGAAACCCACGGCAACGTGTTTGCGGCAGTTTGTTTTCTCCAGGGACTCGCCAAGGAAGAAGTTTCTGACCAGAAGCTCGACGTCCGGGATACCGCCTATCCTATCGTTGTCACGGCGCGCGTCGTAAAGGACGGGCTGACCGCTGATCAGCCCCGCGGTCGAACCGCAAATGTTACGGCTTGAGATCGATGACAGAATTGCCAGCCGTTGAGGTCCGAGGACTTTCCAAGCGCTACCGGCGCGGCGCGATCGGCGTGCGCTCATTGCGTGAGGAGGTCGAACAACTTGTCGCGCGTTTGCGCTCGCGGGAAGCCCAAGCTTCCCTCAACGAATTTTTCGCCATCAAGAACATCACTTTTTCCGTTCCGACTGGCACCGTGTGCGGTATTATCGGACGCAACGGCTCGGGAAAGACCACGTTGCTCAAGGTTTTGACCTCGATCACGGCTCCGGATGAGGGCGAGGCAGTGATGCGAGGCCGGATCGGAAGCTTGCTGGAGGTAGGGGCCGGATTCCATCCGGATCTCGACGGGATCGAGAACATCTACCTCAACGGCGCGATCCTCGGCATGAGTAAGGCCGAGATCACGCGTAAGCTAGACCGGATCATCAAATTTGCCGATATCGGCAGCTTTCTCGAAACGCCGGTCAAGCGTTATTCATCCGGCATGTATGTTCGGCTTGCCTTCGCGATCGCTGCTCATCTGGAGCCCGAGATTCTCATCGTCGACGAGGTGCTTGCTGTCGGCGATGCTGAATTTCAAAGGAAATGTATCGGCACGATGAAGAACGTCGCGGGTGAAGGTCGGACCGTGCTGTTCGTGAGCCACAACATGGCCATGGTTCGGCAGCATTGCACAAAAGCGATTTATCTGGACCGCGGCCTTCTGAAGGATTTTGGCGAGGCATCATCGATCATCGATGCGTACCTGTCGAACACCGCCGCGAGCAGCAACGGTTCCGAGCGCGTTGGCGATGATGACCTCTGGATGCAGGTGGCTATTGTGTATCCGGGTACGCGCGAGCGATGCAGCCAACTCAAGTTTGGCGGCGATTACGATTTTGTGCTGAAGCTGGGCGCGAGGAATTCGTTTCACCGTAGCGTGGTTCATATCCAGATTTTTGATCAGGAAGGCAACTTGATCTCTGTGCTCGAAAGCCTCGCGGAAGGTGTTGGCCAATTTGACATAGTTGGGGAAGCCACGGTCGTGTTCAGCGTGCGATCGTTGGGATTGTTGCCAGGCACTTATAGCGCTGGAGCGGCTCTCTATGCGTGGGGAGAGGATGACCCGGACCTCGCAAGCGAGAACTTGCTAACGTTCGACGTTGTTGCAGCAACAGTCAATGACTCCTATTGGCCATATCTGAAAGAGCACGGGATTGTGCGACTGTCGCATTCTGCCCAGTTGCTTAAGGTGGATTGAAGGCGCGTGGAGTGACGTCCTGGCGAATGAATCTTCGATGTAGTTCAATCCGTCGAACGCCGACCGCAACGCTGAAATCGCGCGCGCATACAAAGACTGAAGGACAATCCGGGCTTACGGGAACGCCTCGGTCAGGGATCGCGAAAGCGGATAGAGGAAAATTTCTCGCTTGCCGCAGTCGCCGCCGCACTCGATTGCCTGTTGACCAAGCGGTAGGGCTCTTCCGCAAAAAAGATCATCACAACCGGCGGCGGTACCAGGCCAGCGCCGTTTCGACGATCCGGTCGATTCCGGATTGCTCAGGTATCCAGCCGAGTTCCCGGGCCGCCTTGCCGGCCGCGGCTACAAGCGCAGGCGGGTCGCCCGCCCTGCGCGGACCGTAGGCCACAGGAAAGCGCGTTCCCGAAGCCCGGCTCACCGCGTCGACCAACTCGTTCACCGTCGTTCCGGTTCCGGTGCCGAGATTGTAAACGTGGACTCCCGAATCGCGGAGAAGCTTCTCCCCTGCCAGAACGTGAGCACGGGCGAGATCGGTGACGTGGACATAGTCCCGCACCGCGGTTCCGTCCCTTGTGTCGAAGTCGGTGCCGTTGACGGTGAAAGTCCCGCCCCGCCGGAGCGCCGCCTCGATGGCGAGCGGAATGACATGTGTCTCCGGTTCATGCCGTTCACCGATCTCGCCGTCGGGATCGCATCCAGCGGCGTTGAAATACCGCAGCACAACCGCGTTCAGGCCATGGGCAGAGGAGAGATCGTCCACCATGCGTTCTATGATGAATTTCGACCATCCATAGGGATTGATCGGCGATTGCGGGTGCATTTCGTCGATCGGGGACCGAACGGGAACGCCGTAGGATGCGCAGGTGCTCGAAAAGATCAGCTTGTCGACGCCGGCCTTCAGCATCTCCTCGAGCAAAACCAGCGTACCGAAACTGTTGTTTCGGTAATAGAGTTCCGGGCGTTCGACGGACTCGCCGACATAGGCGTAAGCGGCGAAATGCGCCACTACATCCGGCCGATACTGGCGCAGCGCTGCTGCCACCGCTGCGCCGTCGCAAACATCGCCCTCGACAAGCGGTCCCCATTTGACCGCGTCGCGCCAGCCGCGCGAGAGGTTGTCATACGCAATGACCGACCAACCGGATTCGGCGAATGCCTTGCAACAGTGTGAGCCGATATAACCCGCCCCGCCAGTGACCAAGACTGTTTTCATTCGGCTGCAGCGGGGCGAGCATATCCCGATGAGACCAAGTCATCGAAATAGGCAATGGTCTTGGCGAGACCATCGCGCAATGCGATTCTTGGCTTCCAATTGAGCTCGCGCAAGGCACACCCGATATCAGGCTGTCGCTGCCTTGGATCATCGACGGGCAAAGGTAAAAACCTGATCTTGGATCGGCTTCCGGTAAGCTCGATCACCAGATTGGCGAGTTCGAGCATCGTGAATTCGACCGGGTTGCCGAGATTGATCGGGCCGGTAACATCGTCGGCCGTGTGCATCAGGCGAACCAGACCGTCGATGAGATCGTCGACATAGCAAAATGAGCGTGTCTGCTCGCCGGTGCCGTACACAGTTATCGGCTGGTTCTGCAGTGCCTGCACGATGAAGTTGGAAATGACGCGGCCGTCGTCCGGACGCATCCTCGGACCGTAAGTGTTGAAGATGCGCGCTACCTTGATCCGCAGCCTGTGCTGCCGCCAATAGTCGAAAAACAGCGTTTCGGCACACCGCTTGCCTTCGTCGTAACAGGAACGGGGGCCGACCGGGTTTACCCTGCCCCAATAGTCCTCGGTCTGCGGGTGAACCTCGGGATCGCCGTAGACTTCAGACGTGGACGCCTGAAGGATCTTTGCGCGAACCCGCTTGGCGAGCCCCAGCATGTTGATCGCCCCATGGACATTGGTCTTTGTCGTCTGGACCGGATCGAACTGGTAGTGAACGGGGCTTGCCGGGCAGGCAAGGTTGTATATTTCATCAACCTCTATGTAGAGCGGAAATGTCACGTCATGGCGAATGATCTCAAAGGATCTGTGGTCGAGCAAATGCGAGACGTTTCTCCGACTTCCTGTGAAGAAATTGTCAACGCACACAACCTCGTTGCCTTCAGCAAGCAACCGCTCGCATAAGAACGATCCCAGAAAACCTGCGCCCCCAGTCACCAACACTCGCTTTACCCGCTGCATTTTTGGGATCCTCACGCCGGTTCTTCACGCTATCGAACGCCCAATGCCCCGAGCCCAGGATAGGAAAAAAATGCTGCGCCGCAACACAAAATGTTAACGCGCTTGAAATAGTTGCGTGAGGCGTGGCGCAAATCCGCGAAACAACCGTTTAATCGCCCGTTTTGACGGTTTTTCGTTCGAACCTCAGCCTACCGGCAATCGGATTTTGGCATGAACGCGCTGCGCCGCAGCATGATCGATTGCTAATCAAGGTCCTGCTCAGAGACTTTACATGGCTCTTATAGTTGCCACGGGACGCCTCGGGACTGGGGGGTCGATTGTGTTGAAAAGTCCGGGTTGCAGCAGTCCTGGAGCACTGATTCAATCTTCGTCGTAAGAGGAGATTGAGTCGATGATGGGCGAGCAAAGTGTGATGCAGGAGGAGCTGTTCTACGGCTTCAGCCTGGAGCGGCATGTGCCGGCGGATCACCTGCTCAGAGCGATCGACCGCTTCGTCGACCTTTCCGTCATCCGCCGGGATGATCAAGGTAATCTTTTCCCCTCGAGCCGAGCTCCTGGCTGCCAACAACCGCCAGCTTTTCTTTCGTTGAAGCAGCCATTCTTTTTTCGCCTGTTTTCCGATGCTGTGTGTCCGGACAGCAACGTTTGCCGTATTCGGCGATCTGCTGCAACGGAGTATTTGACAGTTCGATGAATGAACCGTCATAAAGCCGTTCGAAGAGGGGGCGCTTCAGAACTGCGATGCGCGGGCCGGTAAGTTTTTCGCTGTTGTTGACGGCGCTCGTCGGCATCCAGCCGGCGGCGGCCGATGTCGTGCCGCGCAACCAGCCGGCGGCCGGGTCGGTCATTGCCCGCAAATCGGGCGAGGAAGTGCGCTTCCTAGAATTCGCCTCTTGGCAGGTGGTCGATCTCAGGCAGGACGTCGTCCCCGGCGACTATCTGCGCACCAACGCCACCGGCAGCCTAGCAGTGCTGTTTGCCGACCGCACCCAGATGCGGCTTGGCCGCAATACGACGCTCCTGGTCAAAAAGATCGGCGGGGCGTCCGGCACCGAGTTCAAGCTGGAGAGCGGCACCGTCTGGGCGCGAGCAGAGCGCGGCGGCGAAGGGCTGACCATCGACACGCCCGCCGCCGCCGCCGCCATCCGCGGCACCGACTGGACGATGACCGTCGACGGCAACGGCCGCACCTCGCTGATCGTGCTGGAAGGCACGGTAGAACTCACCAACGAATTCGGCTCGGTCAGCGTCGCCGAGGGCGAAGCCGCGGCGGCCACGATCGGCTCGGCGCCGACGAAGGTCGTCATCGTCGATTCGGACGACCGCGAGCAGATGCTGTTCTACTACTCCTTGCGCGACGCTTTCACCGTCCTGCCAGCATCGGCATTGTCGAGCCTGGACATGCGCAAGGCGCGCGCCAGGATAAAGGCGATGGAACCGTCGTCCCGATCCGCCGAGGACTGGGTGACATTGGCCGAGGTTAATCTTGACTTTGAAGGGCGGGAAGCGGCGCGCGACGCGGCCAGGCAGGCGCGACAATTGCCGCTGACGCGCGCGCAGGAAGCCCGGCTCGATCTGATCGACGCGTTGATCGCCGGCGCCGAACAGCGCTATGCCGAGGCGGCGCATCTGTTCGAACGCGCGGCGCCGCATCTCGATCCCAGCCGGCGTGTCATGGCGCGCTATGGCGGCTACTATGCGCGCTCGCTGGCTGACCCCAGCCATGTCGAAGCTCCGCCGGTTAATGCGGATGCCGGCGTCGCCGCGGCCATCGCCGAGGCTCTGACGGCCGGATTTCTGGTCGACCTCAAAGCTGCGATTGCCGTTCTCGAAAGAGCCGAACGGCGCTATCCCGGTGATCCGACGCTGCCCGCCCTCAGGGCACAAATTGCATTCCTGCTCGACGACCGCGAACAGGTGGAAGCGGCAATCGATCGCGCTTTGTCGCTCGACCCGGATAATATGATCGCGCTCCAAGCACGCGCCGGTTATCGGGCCGGAATCAAGAGCGATCTTGAAGGCGCGCTTGCCGACCTCGAGCGCGCGGTGGAGCTGGCGCCCGGCTCGGCGAGCTGGAACGCTCTCGGCCTCGTTCAGAGCGCGCGCGGCGCCACTCGCGAGGCGGAGGCGGCGCTGAAGCGCGCTATCGAACTCGACCCGAAAGATCCTGTCCCCCACGCCAACCTCGCCATCATCTATCTCGAGCAGGACCGCACGGCCGAAGCGAAGGCCGAAATCGACACGGCGCTCGCAGTCGATCCGGCGTTCGACATCGGGCTAGTTGCGCGCGGCCGCTACTATCTGCAGACCGGCGAACTGGACAAAGCGCGTGACGACCTGCTCGCCGGCACGACCGCCAATCCGGCCTATTCCAATGGATTGCTGCTGCTTGCCGTCGCCTATTACGAAGCCGGCGAGCTGGAACCCGCCGAACAGGCTATCGAAAACGCCGATCGCCTTGATCCGAACGATCCGGTGATTTCATCCTTCCGCACGGCGGTTGCAATCGATGAGTACGAAGCCGACAAGGCGATCGCCAGCGCACAGGAAGCGCTGAAGCGCACCAGAGCGCGCGGCGGCGACTATGCCGCGCTCAGCGCCAATCGCGACACCGGCTCGACGTTGAACGACGCGTTCCGGCTACTCAATCTCAACGCCTGGGGCCGCTACTACGGCGACGCGGTTTTCGATCCCTTCACCGGCTCCGGCTATGTCGACCAGGCGCTTGCCGGTAGCATAAATCCCTTCGTCAACAATCTGCGTTTCGGCGACGTGCCGACGGAACCGGGCGCTAATACAACCAGCTTCTCATCGTTTTTCCAAGGCTTGATGCTCGACCCGCAAATGCTGGCCGGCCGCCAGACGAGCGCCAACATCCTCCGGCGACCTTTCATCGAAACCACCGTCGGCGGGGGTTTTGTCGCCGATGACGGCGATCTGGGTTGGAACAGCGAAATCGAAACCCAAGGGTATCAAGCAGCTCCCTTTCCCTGGAGCTTCTACGGCAGGATCAACGGTTTGGAGACCGACACGCGTCGCGGCGATGATCCAGCGACCGGCCAGTTCGATCTCGAGGACCGGTCGATCACCGGCACAGGCTACATGGCCATGAAGCCGACGCCGAATGACCGCGCGGTGGCGTATATCGATGTCAACGATTTCGAGTTCGACCTAAGCACAGTGCTGGACCCTACCGTTCTGCCGCTAGGAGGAACGTATGCCGACACCGGCGACACCCGAACCGGCAACGCCGGGGTCGCCTGGAGCCATACATTTGGTTACCAGAACGTTGCCAGCGCGGCGCTGTTTGCGACCGACATTACGGATCGAAGCAACAGAACCCGCTTGGAGGAAATCGGCTTCGGGGAAACAGGATTCATTCTGGAGAGTGAGACCAGCCAGCAATCCTATCTCGCCGCATTCAATCACATCTACGGAACCGGTGACTTGACTCTCCGATACGGAGGTGAGGGCGGACTATTGGAAGTCTCAAAAGACGAAACGTTTTCTTTCGTGTTTCCTTTTATCCCGGACACAATCATATCCCAATCCACTACGGCAGTCGATGTCGCCATTGGGCGCGTCTATTTCGACGCCGTCTACGAGTTCAACCCCACTCTCAAAGTGGAGGGAGCCCTATTCGGCACTTATCTCGACGGTGGCACGATTGATGAACAACGCCTGGAACCTCGCCTCGGTGTCGCCTGGACGCCTTTCGAAGGCCATTACCTACGCGCCGGGTTCCTGCGCGAAGGCTCGTTCATAACGTCGGCGACCTTGGCGCCGGTCGGAATACTCGGCCTGCAATCCGATCAGAATTCTCTAGCTGTCGACGGCTTTTCGGACACGTTTGCCGCGCGCTGGGACGCCGAGTGGAACAGCCGCCTTTTTACGGCCGTCGATTACCAGCATCAGGAATTCGAGAAACTTTCGATCGGCGTTCCGGCTTCCGCCACCACAATCGATCTCAGCGAGGGCCGGCTCGACCGGATCAGCGCCACGGCCAACGTCTGGATCGGCAACGGCTTCGGCGCGTTCGCGACCTTTGCCTACGCCGATTCAGAGAACGAAGATCCGACAAGTCCAGGCTTCGGCGGCCCGCTGCCCTTTGTCCCCGAAACGTCCGCGCGGTTTGGCCTGACCTGGGTTCACCCGTCCAACATCAAGGTCACGCTGGCCGAAACCTATGTCGGCTCACGCACCGGCGATGCGGCGGGGACTGAGCTCGAATCCTACTGGTCGACGGATGCCTTCCTGACCTGGGAACCTTTCGACAAACGATTTGAACTCGAAATTGCCGCGTACAATCTGTTCGACGAGGATTTTCAGGTCGCACCGTTCACCCCCGGCTGGGGCCGCAGCATCGTCGGTTCGCTGAAGGCCCGGTTCTGATGTTTGCCGGCGGGCCGTGGTGGAAGGGCCTTGGCGCTTCCGCGCCCGGAACCTCCTCCCGCCGCAACGGCATTTTTGCGATCGCGGTCCTCGCCGTGCTGCTGGTTGCTGGTCTGTCCCTGCTCACGCCATGGAAGCTCGTCGAGGCGCGCGCTTTCGATTATCTCTCGACCATTTCGCCGCCGCCCCCGCCCGATGACGGGCCGGTCATTGTCGCCATCGACGAGCCCTCGCTTGCCGATATCGGCCTGCAATGGCCATGGCCGCGCGATCTTCACGGGCGGCTCGTCGAGGCTCTGCGCCGCGTTGGAGCGAAAGCCGTCGGGCTCGACATCATCTTTGCCGAGCCGTCGACGCCGGCCGCGGACGAAGCGTTGGTCAAGAGTCTTGGCCCGGACGTGGTTCTGGCCGGCCACGAGACGTTCATCGAGACCGAGCAGGCCGCCCAGCATGTCCGGGTCGAGCCGCTGGCCATTTTCACCGCGACGGGCGCCGCAACCGGCATCGCCTCAATCGCCCCCGACGGCGACGGCATCCTGCGGCGCGTGCCGGGCTATGGCGACGGCTTTGCGGCAGAGCTTCTGAATGCCGCCGGCCGGCCGGCCACTGTACCGCGAAACGCGCTGCTGCAGGCCTTCGGCCCGTCTCGCACATATCCGACCGTCTCCTACTATCAGGCGCTCGATCCCGACAGTTTCCTGCCGGAGAATTTTTTCCGCGGCCGCATCGTCATGGTCGGGCTCAGCCTGCAGAACGCGCCGACGCTGTCGCAAGGCGGCGCCGACGTCCACGCCTCGCCGTTCACCATCCGCACCGGCAGGCTCGTTTCCGGCGTCGAGATCCAGGCGACGGTCTTCGACAATCTGGCGCATCAGCTGTTCATCGCGCGCCCCCCGGCATGGGCGGCAATTCTCTCGATCCTGCTTGGCGCGGGCATTGGCGTTCTTGCCGTCTGGAAGTCGACCGGATGGAAGACCCTGGCCGGCGCTGTGGTTGCCGTGCTGGCGCTCCTCGCCGGCAGCTATATGTCGCTGCGCTACGGCCGTGTCTTCGTCGCGCCGCTGGCGCCAGCGCTTGCCTTTACTCTTGTCGCAAGCGCGCAGGCGGCGCGCGATTTCGCGGCGGAGCGGAAGCTTAGGCGCGGCATAACGCGCGCCTTCTCGCAATATCTGTCGCCGGCCCTGGTGGAACGCCTGGCGCGCGACCCGACGCAGCTTCGCCTTGGCGGCGAGGTCCGCACGCTGACCATTCTCTTTTGCGACATTCGCGGCTTCACCACCATCGCTGAGGCGATGAAGGGCGATCCCGAGCGGCTGACAGCGCTGATCAACCGGCTGCTGACGCCGCTTTCCGACGTCGTGATGGCGCATGGCGGCACCATCGACAAATATATCGGCGACTGCCTGATGGCGTTCTGGAACGCGCCGCTGGACGATCCAGACCACGCCATCCATGCGGTGGAGGCCAGCCTCGAAATGCTCGCCGCGCTAGATCGGCTGAACGCGCAATTGCAGGCGGAGGCCGAAACGCGCGGCGAAACGCCGATTGCGCTGCGCATCGGCATCGGCGTCAACACCGGGCAATGCGTCGTCGGCAATGTCGGATCGGAGCAGCGCTTCGACTATTCGGCGCTCGGCGACGCGGTCAATCTGGCATCGCGGCTGGAGGGCGCCTCGAAGGATCTCGGCGTTCCGCTGGTGATCGGCCGGGCGACCGCCGAACTGGTGTCAGACAGGATTCCGCTGACCCCGTTGCGCGAGATCACCGTAAAGGGGCGCGGCGAGTCTACCATGGTCTATGCCCCCGCGGCGGTAAGCGCACCGGTTTCGACAGCCGCAAGTTAGGCGGTTGTCCGTTCGCGTTCGAACAGGATTGTCAGTGACCCCTTGTAGCTCGTTCTGGTTATCTCGCGATAACCGCATTTCAGGGCGACGTTTACGGAGCCGGTATTGTCCGGATCGACGATGCACACCGTCTTCGCTCCATTGAACCGGGCGTCGCCCCAGCCATGCACCGCCTTGACGATCTCGGTCGCGAATCCCTGGCCATGCCTGGCCGCGATCAGCCCCCAGCCGGCTTCCGGCACACCTTCGATGGACGGCTTCATGTCGCGTTTCAGATCGTGAAAACCGGCCTCGCCGATGAAGCAGCCGGTGGCTTTTTCCTCGACCGCCCAGAAGCCGAAGCCCAGCATGGCCCACATGCCGCCATGGCGCAGAAAACGTATCCAGCTATTCGCGAAGTCGCGGCTCCCCGCCGATGAAGCGGATCACGGCCGGATCGGCCCACATAGCGGCATAATCGTCGAAATCGTCAAGCCGGTGCCCGCGCAATATGGCGCGCGGCGTCTCGATGACCGGGATGTCGATAGCAGGATGATTCGGCATGCTGCGCTCCCTCTGGAACGCAGCGCTAGCACCTTCGATGACGCGAACAGATGGAGGTTTGGGTCATGATCGCTGGTCCGCGGAATGTCGGCTATCAAGACGCTGTTTCGCCGCCGGAATAACCGGATAGGGATCGAAAGCTGACATAGTCGATGTCCGCTTTCGACCCTGCGTCCTCTCCGCCAAACTATGCCGGTTGCAACTCCCCGCGCGGCAGCTGCGGGAAGGCGATCGCCACCGCCACTGCCCCGAGCCCGACAAGGGCCGAGCCGATAAACAGCCAAGAATAGCTGGCATACGCATCGAACACCATGCCGCCGGCGAGCGGGCCGAAGGCCATCCCGATGCTGGACAGCATGGTTACAGCACCAAACACCGTGCCGAGGATGCGCTGGCCGAAATATTCGCGCGCCAGCACCGCATAAAGCGGCATCACGCCGCCATAGGTGGCGCCGAAGATGACGGCGAGCGTGTAGAATTGACCAAGCTCACTGACGGCAAGATAGGCTGCGATTACCACGGACTGTATCGCCAGACCGGTAATCAGCACCGGCTTGACCCCCAGCCGGTCGGCAAGCATGCCGTATAGAAGCCTGCCGCCCAGCCCCGCCAGGCCCTCGATGCTGTAGATGCTGACTGCCGCCATCGGCGCTATGCCGCACAGCATCGCATAGCTCACCATGTGGAAGATTGGCCCGGAATGCGCCGCGCAGCAGGCAAAGAAGGTCAGTGCCAGAACGATGAATTGCGGCGAGCGCAACGCTTGCGGAACCGACATGCCGGTATCGTTGGCGGCAAGATCGGCGGCGTCGTTAGCGGCCGGCTTCGGCGGCTGGCGCACCAGCAGCGCGGCCGGCACCAGCAGCGCCCACGCCGCGACGCCGATGACGAACATGGCGGTGCGCCAGTCATAGGCCGTGATGAGCCAGCGCGCGAAGGGCGAGATCGTCATCGGTGCCACGCCCATGCCGGCCGAAACCAGCGAAACGGCAAGGCTGCGATTCTTGTCGAACCAGGCCGTGGTCAGCGCGATCATCGGTGCGAAGAAGGCGCTTGCCGCAAGGCCGACGAGCACGCCATAGGTGACCTGGAAGACAAGCAGCGAGCCGGTGCGGCTGGCCAGTACCAGCGCCAGCCCAAGCAGCACCGCGCCTGTCATCACCACAATGCGAGCGCCGTAGCGATCGTAAATGGCGCCCCAGGCGAAGCCGCCGAGGCCCATCACCAGGAAGTTCAGCGTCATCGCACTCGATATGCCGGCGCGCGACCAATCTGTGTCGAGCGCCATCGGTTCGAGGAATATCGCCAGCGAGAACATCGCTCCGAGGGCGACACAGGTCATCAGGGCGCCAGCCGCGACGATGACCCAACGATAGGAAAGGCTCATATTTTTCTCCCGAGACCGTTTGGACACGGCGCGACTTCTTTCGAGCTTCGTCACACCGCTTGCGTCCGAAGGACGATGGCGACATTTCGAATCCTACAATCCGGTTGCATTTTTTATCCAGTCGCCACCCGATTGCTCCATTGCATTGACCGTGCGCCGTCCTGAGCTAGATTTCCAACCTGGCGATCAGGAGCTATCAGGCATGGAACTTCATCGCGGCCGTCTCATCGACCACGTCCAGCTGGTGGTCGGGGATCTCAAGGCCAGCCGCCGCTTCTACGAGGCGGTTTTCAAGGTGCTCGATATTCCGATCGGCGGCAGCGCCGAGGATTATTTCTGGGCCGACGAACTGTTCGTCTCCAGCGCCGACAGCCAGGCGGCCCAGGGAAAACTGACGGGGCGCCACCACCTTGCCTTCCAGGCAAAGGACTGCGCGATGGTCGACGCCTTCTACAAGGCCGGGATCGAGGCCGGCGGCACGGACAATGGCGCACCGGGCGAGCGGCAGCACTACCATCCCGGCTACTATGCCGCCTTCCTGCTCGATCCCGACGGCAACAACATCGAGGCCGTCTTTCACGGGCCGGCCAACCGCAGCGTCGCTTCGGTGAAGATTACGTTTTAGCTCGAGGGACCGACAGCGAAGTCGGGGTCGGCTGCGCTACTGACAGGGTACGTCGCGCCGCCAACGGTTAAAATTCAACTTCAACGCAGCGACGCTCAAAGGCTACGACATGGCCATCGACGAAGCTGCCGCTGTTTTTGCCGCGAAGGGCCTGCCCTATCGCGTCAGCGCCGCCATCTGGCCCGCCAGGAAATCGACGAACAGCCGGGCGCGGACCGGTAGCTGTCGCCCATACGCATGGACGATGTGCACCGGCATGGTCGGCATAGCTACGTCAGGGAGGATGCGGACCAGGCGGCCGGTGTCGAGATCGTCCTGCACGGCAAACTGCATCAGATGCGCGATGCCGGCTCCGACAAGCGCCGCATTTCGGATGGTGCCGCCGTCATCCGTATCGAGCCGCCCGTTCGGCACGATTGTCGTGCCGTCGGCCAAGGTAACGGGGTATGGCCGGCCGGCCATCTGGTAGCGGACGAAGTCGTGGCTCTGCAGCGCCTCGACCGATTCCGGCCGGCTTCGCCGTTCGATGTAGGCCGGTGAGGCCACCAGCACGATCGGCAAATTGGCGATCTTGCGCGCGACAAGCCCGGTGTCGGACAGCGCCCCCATGCGCACCGCAACGTCGTAGCCTTCGCGGATCAGGTCGGCGTGGCGGTCGGTGACGCTAAGCTCCAGTTTCACCTCGCCATGCTGAGCCAGGAACGCTTGCGCCCATGAGGCGATCAGCCCGCGCCCGAGTTCGACGGAGGCGGTGACGCGCAGCAGGCCGCGCGCCGTATCGGCCATCTGGACGACGTCCTCGGCATCATCCAGTGCTCTCAGCAAGGGCGCCACTCGCTCATAATAGGCGACGCCTTCGCTGGTCAGTCCGAGCCGGCGCGTCGAGCGCTGGATCAGCCGCACACCCAGCCGCCGTTCGAGCCGCGCCACGCTCTTCGACACCGCCGACGGGCTGGAGCCAATCAACCGGCTGGCGGCGTGGAACGAACCGGCGTCGGCTGTACGCACGAAGGCAACGAGACCGGCGGTCTTTTCGAGGATGGTGGTCATTCAAGAATTCCAGGCACGAAAGAACCGATCGAGATGATCCTAATACGCTGTTTGGTCGTCATTAGATATCGCTTGTCATCGACAAAGGAGATTTTAATGAGAAACCTGAACGGTAAGGTCGCCATAGTCACCGGCGCCTCCAAGGGTATCGGCGCCGGCATCGCCAAGGGTTTTGCGGCGGCCGGTGCCGCCGTGGTCGTCAATTACGTCTCATCGCAGGAAGGTGCGGACCGCGTCGTTTTCGAGATCAAGGACAGAGGCGGCCGGGCCGTTGCCGTGCAGGGTGACGTGTCGCAAGCGGCCGACGTGCGCGGCCTGTTCGAGGCCGCCAAATCCTCGTTCGGCACGCTGGACATCCTGGTCAACAATGCTGGCGTGTTTGCATTCGAGCCGCTGGAAGCAGTGACCGAGGCCGAGTTTCACCGTGAATTCGACACCAACGTGCTGGGCACCATCTTGACCATTCGGGAAGCGGTGAACCATTTCGGCGCCGCAGGCGGCAGCGTCATCAACATCAGCTCTGTCGCCAGCCTTAACCCGCAGCCGAATTCGCTGGTCTACGCCGCCACCAAGGGGGCGGTGGATTCTATCACGCTGTCCATGTCGCGGGAGCTCGGCGCCCGCAACATCCGCGTCAACGCCATTGCCCCAGGTGGCGTCGACACCGAAGGCCTGCAGCGGATTGGCATCGTCGGCAGCGAGTTCGAAAAACAGATCATCGCCATGACCCCGCTCGGGCGTTTCGGCCAGCCCGACGATATCGCCCGCATCGCGGTATTCCTCGCCTCCGACGACGCGTCCTGGCTCACCGGCGAACGTATCACCGCCTCGGGCGGTTGGCGGTAGGCATAGAGCGACGGCGGCCGCTGAGATTCCCTCATCCGGCCGCTCCACGCCCCACTCGGAAGAGGGGGCTATCGCCGCCCTCAGGCCGGCTCGCGCTTCAGCGCCTGCGCCATGCAGTGGATGCCGCCGCCGGTCTTCGAGATCTCGCTCATGTCGACCGCCGCGACCTCGAAGCCGCGCGCTTTGAGCTGGCCGATCAGCGTCTGACTCGAGGTTGGCGCGATCACCCTGTCCTTGCCAAGCGACATGAAGTTGCAGCCGAGCGCCATCGTGTCCTGGAACGGCACGTCGATGATCTCGTGTCCCTTGCCCTTCAGCCAGTCGACGATGCCCGGCTCCGTACAGGCGAGGCAGACGGCGGTCAGTTTTTCCGCGATCGGCACCACCATCAGGTCGATATGGACATAATATTCGTCGATGAAGGCAATGCGGGTTTCCCATCCCTCCTTGTCGAACCAGGCCTGAACCTGGCGGGCGCCCTCCTCCTGCGTGCGGGCGCCGCCGCAGCCGATCAACACCACGCCGTCCTCGATGACGTTGAAGTCCCCGCCTTCGAAAGTGCCTGCGGTGACCATGTCGTAGATCGGAATGCCGAGCTTCTCATAAGTGCGGATCGCCGCATAATTCTCGCCGCGCCGCCACCACTGGGACATCGCGGTGATGATGGCGCCATACGGGGTCATGACGCTGGAATCGCGCGAGTAGACCTGCATCGGCAGTTCCGGCTTCGGCTCGTGCCAGTGGATGTTGACGCCGAAATGCTCGTAGGCAGCGACCAGGTCCTTGTGCTGCGCCTGCGCGATCTGGACGTTGCACGGCGCCTCGCGCAGATGCTTGCGCGACAGCGAACTGGTC
This sequence comes from Mesorhizobium sp. M1312, assembly GCF_040318115.1. Classification (NCBI taxonomy): domain Bacteria; kingdom Pseudomonadati; phylum Pseudomonadota; class Alphaproteobacteria; order Hyphomicrobiales; family Phyllobacteriaceae; genus Mesorhizobium; species Mesorhizobium sp. M1312. The sequence continues at coordinate 91,161 of NZ_JAMYLQ010000023.1, forward strand.
GAGAGATGGCGCAAGAAATTCGGCGAGCCGAGCAGCACGTCGGTCAGGACGTCGGTCTCGTTGGCAAAGCCCCAGGCGGTCAGCGGCTTGGTGCCGCCGGCCGGATTGCGGCGCTGCAGCGAAAACGGTTCTGCGACGATGCGGTCATGAACGGTCATGGGATTCTCCTGGCTTGGGTGATCACGCAGCTTGCGGTTTGCTTGGTATCCACCAGTCCCGTCCGCGCGGGGTGGTGACATATTCCGGCCAGCGGAAATGGATCGGCGGGTCGTAGTCGCAAAGCGGCGCCAGCCAATTGCTGCCGCCAATGCCGCCGCCGGTGCGGGCGACGAATTCGTCCATCGCCGCGTCGCGGGCGGCCTTGTCTTCCAGCAGGCGAAGTGCTGCCAGCGCGATCGTCTTCGATGCGCAGGTAACCATCGGATCGATGGTGGGGGAAATGCCGCCCAGCGCGTTCATCGCCCAGGACGGATACGCCTGGCCGTTCTCGGACCGCAGCGCCGGCCGGGCGACATAGAACCGCGCCGTCGGCGCGTGCCACGACATCTCGGTGTAATCGTCGGAGGTCGAATTGAGCTGTGATGGCGGCAGGTCGCGGCGCAGCAACGCTTCCGCCTCCTCAGGCGCGATCAGTTGCTCCAATTCGGCGATAAACGGCTCGTCGGTCGCCGTTCCGCCGGCATTGACCTGGATTTCGCGGGCGACTGCCTTGGCAGTCTCGTCCCAGCGCGGCGGCCCGACGGTCGACAGCGCCTCATAGGCGATGGCTGACATTGCGTGATTGGCGAGCCCCGGTCGCGACTTCGACACCCAGTGCCGCTCGTATCGGCAGCCGCTTATTTTCGCGGCGGCTTCCGCATTGCGGTCGAGCACGGCGGTCACCTGCTCGGCCATCGCAAGCGTCGGCACGCGGATCATGTATTGGATCTCGGCCAGACCCGCTGGCAGATTGTCGGCGGTCGCCTGTCCTGCCGTCAGGATCGCCTCGCTGATCGACCAGCCGCCCTGATGCGGCAGCATGGAATCGCGCAGCGCCTTGGAGGCCATGTACATCATCATGAGCGCGTCGTTGGCGCCCGGCGCCCTGACTGCCGAATGGGCCTGCGGGATCGGCGCGCCATTGCTTGCGCGAACCCAATTTTCGGGTTCGTCGCACACAAAGCGGTAGATCATCGCATAGGCCGCGCCGCAATGCGTGTCCCAGCGCGCCGTGTTGCAGAGCGGCAGCATGTAGAACGGATGGAAGGAGATCATGCCTGCCAGCCCGTCGTAGTAGCCCTTCGCCGCATGGATGGGCTTCGATCCCCGCACCTTCTCCGCCGGCTCGCCGGTGAAGCGCAACGTGCCTGATATGCCGTGTCGCTGCATCGCCGCCTTGGTGGCGAGCAGCCCGCCAAGGCTGGCAATGCCAAGGCCAGAATGCGGATCGGTGTGGCCGCCGGCCTCAGCGCCTAGACCCGGACGCGGTCGCTTGACGGTGGCCGCGTCCTGGCAATTGCCGGGCACCGCGTCATACTCGGCATACATGCCGACGGTCGGCCCAGCACCATTGGTCCAGTGGGCGCAGAAGGCGGTAGGCATCCCGCCGGAGCCTTCCTCGACGGAAAAACCTTCGTATTTCAGCCGCTCGACATACCAGGCGGCCGACTGGTATTCGCGCCAGGCGGTCTCGCCGAAATCGAAGATCGTCCGCGTCCACGCCGATAGCGACGGCTGGATGTCTTCCAGACAGGCAAGCGCGGTTGCTTGAGCCGAGTTCGTCACCGGTTCCTCCATGGACGAGAAGAAAGCAGTGAAGCGCCTCGCCAAAAAGTGATATGTTTTCCCGGCTCATGCAAATTCGGTTCACCTCTTGAGAATTCCATCGACGCAGGCGCTGCGCGCCCTCGACAGTTTTGCCCGCCACGGCAGCGTCTGGCGAGCCGCCGACGAACTGCATCTGACCCGCAGCGCCGTCAGCCATCAGCTTCGCCTGCTCGAACGCGATCTCGGCTTCGATCTGCTCGAACGCATCGGCAAGGGCGTGGCGCTCACCCCGCGCGGCCAGCGCTATGCCAGCGACGTGCGCAAGGCGCTGACGGTGCTGGGCGACGCGGTGACGCGCCATGCCGGCACTGGCGTCGGCGGCTCGTTCAGCGTCAGCTGCACCCCGGGTTTCGCCTCGCTGTTCCTTTGTACTCACATTGGCGAATTCCGGCAGATGTACCCCGATGTTGCGCTGCGTATCCTGACGCCGCGACGGCTGGACGATGTCAGCAATGCCGAAGCCGACGCCTTCATCGCATTCGGCGTCGGCAACTGGCCGAACCGCGCCGTCGAGCTTCTGTGCGAAATCTCGTTCACGCCGCTGTGCAGCCCGACGCTGCTCAACAAGATCGGCGGCTTTTCCAAGCCGGCCGACGTGCTGCGCGCCAATCTCCTGCATCTCGGCGACACCGAGGACTGGGCGCGGTGGCTGGCGCTGTCCAAGGTCGAGAACCCCGACACTGAGGGCGGCATTTTCTTTTCCGACATGAACCTTGTTTTTTCAGCGGCGATCGCCGGCCAGGGCATCGCCATGGGCGACGAACTGACCAGCCGCCGGGCGCTGAGCGAAGGCCGGCTGGTACGCCCGTTCGACATCGCGATCAAATCGCCGCGCTCCTATTTCCTTGTTTCCGAGCATGCGAAGGCGAGCCACCCGGTGCTGGAGGCGTTCGGGAGGTGGCTGAGGTCGAAGCTGTCGGAGATTAGCTAATCTCCCCCCGCGAGGGGGAGATGTCGCCGAAGGCGACAGAGCGGGTCGCCGCGCGTGAAGCCCCAGCCTCCATCTTGCAGCAGCAGGCCGAGCCCAGTCGGACCGACCCCCTCTGGCCGCTTTGCGGCCATCTCCCCCTCAAGGGGGGAGATTGGCGCCATAGATGAATCAAATTTGCCGGTCAGGCGAAAACTATTCGGTTGCGGTGAGCCGCCGCCCTGCCTACGATTTCAATCAGCATTGAGGACAAGGGCAGGATGCAGCAACCCGGCCGTGCCGCAGAGATCAAGGCAATCGGGATCGGCAAGAGCTTCGGCTCGTTCCGTGCGCTGGACGATCTGACGCTCGATATCGGCCGCGGTGAGTTCCTGACCCTGCTCGGGCCCTCTGGTTCGGGCAAGACCACCTTCCTGATGATCCTTGCCGGTTTCGTGCAGCCGACCGACGGTCGCCTTTACAGCGACGGCGTCGACATCACCGAGCGGCCGGCCGAACAGCGTGCCGCCGGCATGGTTTTCCAAGGCTACGCCCTGTTCCCGCATATGTCGGTCGAGGCCAACATCGCCTTCCCGCTCAAGGTGCGCAAGAAATCGGCGGCCGAGATCACGCGACGCATCAGTGAGATGATCGAGCGCGTCGGGCTGACGGGCCACGAGAAGAAACTGCCGTCGCAATTGTCCGGCGGCCAGCAGCAGCGCGTCGCGCTGGCGCGCGCGCTGGTGTTCGAGCCGGGCGTGCTCCTCCTCGACGAGCCGTTCTCGGCCCTCGACAAGGGCCTGCGCGGCCAGATGCAGGCCGAGATGAAGCGGCTGCACCAGGAGACCGGCACCACCTTCGTCTTCGTCACCCACGACCAGAGCGAGGCGCTGGCGCTATCGTCGCGCGTCGCCATCTTCAACCACGGCAAATTGCTGCAGGTCGGCGCGCCTGACGAGGTTTACGACCGACCGGCCAACCGTTTCGTCGCCGAGTTCCTCGGCGAGATCAACATGCTCCCGTTGAAGGGCGTGCGCAATGCCGATTATGGCGCCACCGGCCTGTGCGAAGACCGCACCATCACGCTGCGCGGCAATGCAAGCGCCGTCGGCAGCAACGCCATCCTGGCGATCCGGCCCGAATACATGTCGATCGCTACCGAAGCGGCGGCCGGCGAGAACGGCATCGCAGCGACTGCGGTCGCTTCGACCTATCTCGGTGCCGCGACGCGGCTCGATCTCACCACGCGCCAAGGCGCCAAGGTGACGGTCTCGGTGCCGAACGAGGTCGCCGCTTCGGCACTCAGCAGGGGCAATTCCGTGTGGCTGACCTGGCCGGCGGAAAAGGGTTTCCTCCTTCCGGACGGAGGACAATGACGATCGGCATGCCGAAGCTGACTTTCGGGAATATCAACAACAATAAGGGGAACTGACATGACAAACGAAACCAAGAAACACTCCATCGAGACGCTGTCCGCAAGGGCCTTGCGCGGCGAGATCTCGCGCCGGCAGTTCACGCAACTGGCTGCACTCGTGCTGGCCGGCACGCCGATGCTGCTGCGTTCGACTGGTGCCTTCGCACAAGCCAAGGAACTGGTGCTGGTCAACTGGGGTGGCGACGCCATCACCGCCTATGACGCGGCCTATGGCCAGGCCTTCACCAAGGAGACCGGCATCACCGTCAAGATGGACGGCTCCGGCCCGACCGAAGGCGCAATCGCGGCGCAGTTCAAGAGCGGCGCCCCAACCTGGGACTTGGTCGACGTCGACCCATTCTCGGCGATCACGCTCGGCGCACAAGGCATGCTAGAGCCGATCGACTATTCGATCGTCGACAAGAAGAAGATGCGCGAGGGCTTTGGCTGGGAGCACGCGGCCTCGACCTATTTCTTCTCCTATGTCATCGCCTATGATTCCGAAAAATTCGGCAGCCAGGCACCGACCGGCATGGCCGATTTCTTCGACGTGACGAAATTCCCCGGCAAGCGCTCGCTCTACAAATGGGGCGTGTCGAGCTGGGAAGCCGCACTGCTCGCCGACGGCATCGCGCCTACCTCGCTATATCCGCTCGACCTCAAGCGCGCGCATGACAAGATCGCCGCCTTCAAGGAGAATGTCGTGGCCTATTGGGGCGGCGGCGCCGAAAGCCAGAGCGTGCTGCTCGACGGCGAAGCCTCGATGGCGATCGTCTGGTCGACCCGGGCCTCGCTGATCGAGCAGGATTCCGGCGGCAAGATCAAGTTCATCTGGGACCAGGGCCTGATCTCGCCCGGCGCGCTCGCCGTGCTCAAGGGCAATCCCGGCGGCAGGGAAGCGGCGATGAAGTTCATCGCCAGCGCCCAGGATCCGGAAAAGCAGCTGATCATGTTTGACAAGCTCGGCCAGGGTCCGGCCAATCCGGCCACCGACGCGCTGATCCCCGCCGACAAGAAGCGCATCAACCCGGTCGACCCCGAAAACATGAAGAAGCAGATCGCGCTCGACATGGAGTGGTACGCCAAGAACTACGGGGCGGCACTCGACGAATACACGAAGATCATCTCCGCCTGATCGACCGGGATAACCTGGCCGAGATGAAAGCATATCTCTCCGACAGGAGGGGCGCAGCGCTGTTGATGGCGCCGCTGCTCCTGTTCCTTGGCGCCGCCTACGCCTGGCCATTCTTCGGCGTCGTCAATTGGAGCTTCACGCTGCCCGAGCCGGGGCTCGAGCAATATGGCACGCTGCTTAGCGAACCGCTGGTGCAGTCGGTGTTCGTCCGCACGCTGCGCATCGCCGCGATCGTCACCATCGTTTCGGTTGCTGCCGCCTACGCCATCACCGTGGTGTGGGTGCGCGGCACGCCGGCGCAGCGCGTGATCGCCGAGTTCTGCATCCTGGTGCCGTTCTGGATCTCGGTGCTGACGCGCGCCTTCGGCTGGGTGGCGCTGCTTTCCAATCGCGGCCTGTTCAACACCTGGCTGCAGGCGATCGGCTTCATCTCAGAACCGCTGACGCTGGTACGCAACGAATTCGGCGTCATCGTCGGCATGACGCATTTCCTCATCCCCTTCGCCGTGTTTCCACTGGCGTCTTCGATGCGCAGCCTCGACGACCGCGTGCTGCTGGCGGCGCGCGGGCTCGGCTCCAGTCGCATGCGCACCTTCTGGTCAGTGTTCGTGCCGATGACGCGCTCGGGCATCATCGGCTCGGCGCTCATCGTCTTCGTCTTTTCGCTGGGCTTCTTCGTGACGCCGGCGATCCTCGGCGGCGGCCGCAGCGTGATGGTCGCCGAGCTGATCTATCTCCGCATCTTCCAGAGCCCGGACTGGGGCCTGGGGGCGGCGATCAGCGTCGTGCTGGTGCTGTTCGTCGGCGCGCTGATGGCGCTGGTGTTCCGCTATGTCAGACCGAAGCAGCTGATCTGATGCCGACCTATCGCCCCGGCCCCGTCTCGCTGATCCTCGCCGCCCTGGTTGCGCTGTTCTTGCTGTTGCCGCTGCTTGCCGTCATTCCGGTATCGCTGACGCCGACCCGCATGCTGGCAATGCCGTCCGGCGAATTGTCGCTGCGCCACTACCGGGCGCTGATCGAGGATCCGCGCTGGATCAACTCGATCCTGCTCTCGATCAGGATCGGCGTCGTCAGCAGCGCCTTCTCCACCGCGCTGGCGCTGTGCTTCAGCCTTGGGGTATGGATGTTCCAGCCGCGCTTTACCGCCGCACTCGTCGGCTTCGTGCTGCTGCCGATGGTGGTGCCGCCGGTGGTCTCGGCGATCACGCTCTATTTCCTGTTGACCTCGATTTCCGGCGCCAGCTCGTTCTTCGGCTATGACACCTGGCTCGGTGTCGCCATGGCGCATGCGGTGATGACGGTGCCCTTCGCCACGGTGCTGATCCTGGTGTCGCTCAGCCAGCTCGACCGGCGCATCGACCTTGCCGCGCGCGGCCTCGGCGCCACCGTGTGGGAGCGCGCCACACGCATCATCATGCCCAACATCAAATTCGGCATCGTCACCGCCGCCCTGCTGTCCTTCGTGCTGTCCTGGGAAGAGATCGGCGTCACCCTGTTCATCACCTCGGTCAACGCCATCACGCTGCCGCGCCTGATGTGGATGGGCCTGCGCGACAATATCGATCCGGCGATCGCCGCGCTCTCGGTGATCCTGATCATCATCACGGTGCTGGTGCTTGTGGTGCGCAGTGCTGTGGTCAGGCTGAGGGGGGTGCGTTAGGCAGGCAGTCGAAGACATCCCTTCAGAAGCGGCAGGCTTGTTACCTCAGGCGGCATGCAGCCTCGGGATGGCGCTGACGTCGACCTCGCGCTCGGCATGCCACGCATCATAAGCGGCCTGCATCCTGAGCCAGATCGCGGCGCCGTCGCCGAACATCTTTCCAAGACGGGCGGCGACAGCCGGCGACACCGGCTTCTTCTCGCGGAGGATGTCGTAAAGCTGCTGGCGCGAGATTCCCAGCAGGTTGGCGATTTCCACCTTGGTCTTTCCGGTCGCCGGGATAATGTCGTCAAGCAGCGCTCCAGGATGGGATGGGCAGCACTCCATCGGACGCATCGGCTCGCAAGAGGTCATGGTTGATTATCTCTCGGTTTGGGCCCCGCATATCCCACAATGATATTGCTCGAAATCCACCCAAATTGCCAGACCGGGACAATACCCGACGGAACTATGTCAGGGCCACCCACTATCCCATGGCGTGGCGGATTTTCTTGGATAGACGGCTAAGGAATGCCGGTCTCGACGATGCGTCAAGCTTCCACGACAGGACCGCCGTCGCCATTTTCCGCGGCAACATCCCGACCGACAGGAACCAGGCGGCAAGGACGGCGCGCCGGCGCAGGGACGCCGTCATTTCGAGGCTGGCTACGGCGCCCGCCGCCCCGAGCGCCAGCCGGGAATCATTGGCCACGGGGTGCTGGCGCCTATCCGCGCACAGCGACGCCAGCCGCTCTTCCAGGTGGACCGGATCGTGGCGGACAGCCTCCGACGGCACAATTGTTAGGCCGATGCCGGAGGCTTGATCCGACAGCGCCTGCATGCGGCGGAAATCGTGCGTTACCCTCCAGCGCGCCCGCTCGGCGAGCTTTTCACCGAAGACCGAATGGTTCGCGCCGTGGATTCGGTAGGCGCCGACGCATTCGTCGATGGACTGGACGTGCCCGTACATGGGCGCCAGCGTTGCAAGATAGCCATCGGCGCCCTGGCGGAACTCCGCCTCCGGTATAGGCATGATCGATTCCAGGGTTGTGCGGTCAAAGGCCAGCCCGCTGGTCACGGTTGTCTGGTAGCGGCCCTTGTGCAGGAGTTTCGGCATGACGTCGCCGCTGTCGAAAGGTAGTTCGGGTGGCGGAAAGACATCCTTGATGCGTTGCCGTTCATCCACGATATGCAATCTGGACTGCACCTGGGCGGTTGCCGCATCCCAGGTTTCGACGATCGTGGAAACGGCGGTCGGATAGAGATAGTCGTCGGCATCGAGGAACAGGACGATCTTGCCCGAGCTTGCCGCAAAGCCGGTGTTGAACGCGGCGGCATGCCCGCCATTTTGCGCTCGCGGGCATGAGAGGATCGTGTCCCCATATGATTTCATGACTGTCGTGGAATTGTCCTGCGATGCGTCGTCGACGACGACGACTTCGACGTCCGCGTAATCCTGCTCGAGGGCGCTGTCGATGCTGCGTTTGAGGAAACGCGCGTAATTGTAGTTCGAGATGATGATGGATACCGGAATCCTCGGTACAGACTGCATCGCGTTTGACCTCGCATCTTGCTTTGGTTTCGGCAAAAACCCACTCACGGGCCGCCCCCCTCTTCAAGCGCGACGAGTTCCTGAGAGGAAAGCCTGCGCCTTCCGTCAGGAGACGGGTCACGTCTCTTGCGACTTCGTACCGAGGCCGCGATTGCCTTCGAGGGCTGCCGCCTTGGTCAAGGTTGTGGTTGGCGGCAGCAAAAACTCCGACGGTTTCGGCCGGTCGCAACCGAGCCCGACGGAAATGTCTCGCCTTCGGTCGCGATCAGGTCGGGATCAAAGGGGACGAGCGCCTTGAAGGCATGGCGGATACTGGCCTTCAAATACGGCTGGAACAAGCCCCGCGCCAAGAACAAGGCTCACAAGCCTGTTACATCTGAGGCAGGCGCGCAGCGGCGTGGCCTGTGGATAATCGCAGATGTTGGAGGTTGGCGGCGGCTAGCCCGAAGCCGGCGGCTAGCCGGCTTCGGGCTATGACCAAGCAGCCTGAACGGTCAGGCGGGCTGCAGCCCGGGCAGCGACAGGTCGACTTCCTCCGGCAAGTCGCCGGCCATTGCGGCGGCAAACTTGGTCTGGTCGAGTTCGCCTTCCCAGCGCGCCACGACCACGGTCGCCACCGCGTTGCCGACGAAGTTGGTCAGCGCCCGGCATTCCGACATGAAGCGGTCGACGCCGAGGATCAGCGCCATGCCGGCGACCGGCACGGTGGGTACGACCGAGAGCGTCGCAGCCAGCGTGATGAAGCCGGCGCCGGTGATGCCGGCGGCACCCTTGGAGCTCAGCATGGCGACGGCGAGCAGCAGGATCTGGTCGCCGAAAGTGAGCGGCGTGTCGGTCGCCTGCGCGATGAACAGCGCGGCCAGCGTCATGTAGATGTTGGTGCCGTCGAGGTTGAAGGAATAGCCGGTCGGGACGACCAGGCCGACCACCGAGCGGTTGCAGCCGGCGCGCTCCATCTTGGCCATCAGGCCCGGCAGTGCCGCTTCCGAGGACGAGGTGCCGAGCACCAGCAGCAGCTCTTCCTTGATGTAGCGGATCAGCGCCAGGATCGAGAAGCCGTTGTAGCGGGCGACCGCGCCGAGCACCACCAGCACGAACAGCAGCGCGGTCAGGTAGAATGTGCCGATCAGCATGGCGAGGTTGGCGATCGAGCCGATGCCGTATTTGCCGATGGTGAAGGCCATGGCGCCGAAGGCGCCGATGGGCGCGGCCTTCATCAGGATGGCGACGAGGCGGAAGATCGGCGTGGTCAGTGCCTGCAGGAAATCGACGACCGGGCGGCCGCGGTCGCCGACCAGCGCAAGAGCGAGCCCGAACAGCACCGAAAAGAACAGCACCTGCAGGATGTCACCCTTCGCAAAAGCGCCGGTGATCGTGTCGGGGATGATGTTCATCAAGAAGCCGACGATGCTGGTGTCGTGCGCCTTTTCGGCGTAGGTCGCCACCTTTGTGGCGTCGAGCGTGGCCGGATTGATGTGCATGCCGGCGCCGGGCTGGACAACATTGGAGACGACGAGACCGACGACAAGCGCCAGCGTCGAGAATGTCAGGAAGTAGATCATCGCCTTCCCGGCGACGCGGCCCACCTTCTGCAGGTCGGAAACGCCGGCGATGCCGGTCGCCACCGTCAGAAAGATCACCGGCGCGATCACCATCTTCACCAGCTTGATGAAGGCGTCGCCGAACGGCTTCATCGCCTCACCGGTTTCGGGATAGAAGTGGCCGAGAAGCACGCCGGCGGCGATCGCCGCCAGCACCTGCACATAGAGATGCCGGTAGAAGGGAAGTTTGCCGCGCGGCTCGGCGGCAGCGAATGCTGTCTGCATGACGTCCTCCATCGTGCTCCGATCGAAAGCTCGACCTCCCGGAGCAATTGCATTGACCCAGCAGCCTCGCGACCGCTGAATTCGTGTTTGCAACTGCCGTGCCAGACTGCGTGGAAGAGAATTCCCCTTTGATTTTACTGAGTATTTTCGAACTCGTGGTTTCGTTTCGCGCATAGAAAGTGCGGATATTCGCATAGCCGAATTGTGCTTTGTGCGAAATCATGCACAAATGGGTGATGCTGCAACGCCCTGCCGCTGCCTTGCCGTCGACGCCCGAGCAACTCGGCAGGCGGGCGCGCCGTGCCTGGCTGCTGTTTGCGGCCATCGCCCTTGCGATCGCCACGGTCGCACTTTACGGCGCCGGCCTCTATGGCCGCACCACGGAGCTTGGGACACTGGCGGCGCAGGGTCGCACTGACGCCAATCTGAAGGTCGCATTGCTGCGCGCTGTGTTGGAAAGCCCACGCGCCCTGCCCCTGCTGCTGTCGGAAGACCAGCAGGTGCGCGATGCGCTGGCGCAGAAAAGTGCCACTGCAATCGATGTGCTGAACCGCAAGCTCGACGGGCTGGTCTCCGGCACCAAGGCTTCTGTGCTCTATGTCATCGACACCGACGGGCTGGCGATCGCCTCCAGCAACTGGCGCGACCCGATCAGCTTCGTCGGCAACGACTACCGCTTCCGCGATTATTTCTCCGCGGCGATGCAATCGGGAACCGCCGAATATTTCGCGCTCGGCAATGTCAGCAAACGCCCTGGCCTCTATATCTCGCGACGCGTCGGCGATGCTGCCGCACCGCTCGGCGTCGTCATCGTCAAGGCTGAGTTCGATCAGCTCGAGGCCGACTGGCACGAGGTGAACCGCCCGGCCTATGTCAGCGACGAGCATGGCGTCGTCCTGATCACCAGCGTGCCGTCCTGGCGCTTCATGACGACGGCGCGGCTGACCGGGCCTGATCTTGCCGCCATCCAGGACAGCCAGCAGTTCGGCGACGCACCGCTGATGCCGTTGCCGATCACACGCCCGCAGGCGCTCAGCCCGGACGTGTCGATCGTCCACGCGGTGACGCCCGGCGGCAGCGACGCGGAGTATCTCAGGCTTTCCACGCCGGTTCCTTCGACCCCCTGGCGGCTCGACTATCTCGTCCCGGCCGAGGCGCCGATCGCCGCCGCGGTCCGTGAAATGCGGCTCCTTGTGCTCGGCGTCATTGTTCCGTTGCTCGGCCTCGCTGCGTATCTGTTGTGGCGTCGGCAGTCGGCGCAGATGCGGATCGCCGCCGAACAGGCGGCGCGCACCGAGCTCGAACGCCGCGTCGTCGAACGGACCGAGGATCTGAGCCGCGCCCGCGACCGACTGCAGGCCGAGATATCAGGCCACCGCAGTACCGAGGCCAAGCTGCAGGTGGTGCAGCAGGATCTGGTCCAGGCCAACCGCCTCGCCATCCTCGGCCAGGTCGCCGCCGGCGTCGCCCATGAGATCAACCAGCCGGTCGCCACCATACGCGCCTATGCCGACAACGCCCGCGTCTTCCTCGACAGGAAGCAGACTTCGCCGGTCGAGGAAAACCTCGGCGCCATCGCAGCACTTACCGAACGCATCGGCACCATCACCGAGGAATTGAAGGCCTTTGCCCGCAAGGGCCGCACCGCCGCCGAGCCAGTCGAATTGCGTGGCATCATCGAGGGCGCCGTGGTGCTCTTGAGAAGCCGCTTCGCCGGCCGGCTCGATGCCCTGGCCATCAACCTGCCGCCGCCGAGCCTCAAGGTCATGGGCAACCGGGTCCGGCTCGAACAGGTGCTGATCAACCTCTTCCAGAACGCGCTTGAAGCGCTGGAAGGCCGCGACGACGCTCATGTGCAGGTCTCAGTCGAGGACACGGCGGACGGCGTGACTGTCAGCGTGTCCGACAACGGCTCGGGCATTCCGCCAGGGATTCTCAGATCGCTGTTCACGCCGTTCAACACCTCCAAGGAAAAAGGCCTCGGCCTTGGCCTCGTCATCTCGAAGGATATCGTCGCCGATTATGACGGACGCATCGAGGTGTCGAGCAACGACAGCGGCACCCGCTTCACCATCCATCTCTTGAAAGCAGCATAATGGCCAAGGCAGCATGACGAACGACGACGCAGCGCCGGTCATCCTGATCGATGACGACAGCGATCTCCTCACGGCCACCGCGCAGACGCTTGAGCTTGCCGGCTTTTCGGTATCGGCTTTTTCGGTGGCGGCCGAGGCGCTGGCCAGGCTCGACGCCGGTTTCGCCGGCGTGGTGGTGTCGGATATCCGCATGCCTGAGATCGACGGCCTGCAGCTTTTCGACAGCGTCCTGCGGCTGGATGCGGACATTCCGGTCATCCTCGTCACCGGGCATGGCGACATCGCCATGGCCGTCAAGGCGATCAAGGACGGGGCCTACGACTTCATCACCAAACCCTTCGCCGCCGACCGGCTGGTGCAGAGCGTGGGCCGCGCGGCGGAAAAGCGCCGCCTGGTCATGGAGAACCGCGCCTTGCGCGAGGCGGCCGGAGAGGCGCAGGACGGCCTGCCGCTGATTGGCCAGACGCCGGCAATGGAAAGGCTGCGCCGCACGCTGCGCCAGATCGCCGATACCGACGTCGATGTGCTGGTGACCGGCGAGACCGGTTCCGGCAAGGAGGTGGTGGCCAGCCTTCTGCATCGCTGGAGCCGCCGCGCCAGGGGCAATTTCGTTGCGCTGAATTGCGGCACGTTGCCGGAGACGGTCATTGAGAGCGAGTTGTTCGGCCATGAGGCCGGCGCTTTCACCGGCGCGCAGAAGAAACGGATCGGCCGGATCGAGCACGCCAGCGGCGGCACGCTGTTTCTCGACGAGATTGAAAGCATGCCGGTCTCGACACAGGTGCAGATGCTGCGCGTGCTGGAGATGCGCGAGGTCACCCCGCTCGGCACCAACGAGTTGCGGCCCGTCGATTTGCGCGTGGTTGCGGCCGCCAAGGTCGATCTCGGCGATCCGCACCAGCGCGGCACCTTCCGCGAGGACCTCTACTACCGGCTCAACGTGGTGACGATCTCCATTCCGCCGCTGCGCGAGCGCCGCGACGACGTCGCCCTGCTGTTCTTCTATTTCGCCGAGCGCGCCGCCGCCCGCTTCATGTGTCCGGTGCCGGCGGTGCCGGCCTCGGTGCACTGCCATCTCAGGGAGCATGACTGGCCGGGCAATGTGCGCGAACTCGCGCATTTCGCCGAGCGGTTTGTGCTTGGATTGGAGGAAGACGCTGCGACGTCATCCCCTGCCCCAGCCCAGCCGGATGCCGCCATGATGCTGCCGGAGCGGCTGGAGCGCTACGAGGCCGACATCATCCGCGAAACGCTTGCCCGCAACGAGGGCGACGTCAGGCGCACGATCGAAGCACTGGGGATTCCGCGCAAGACCTTCTACGACAAGCTCCAGCGCCACGGCATCGTGCGCAGCGAGTTTTCGAGATAAGGGGCCGGCGCCTCGGTGCCTTGGACCGGACGGCTTCGGTTGCCTCAGGCCTTCTTGCGGTAAGCCTCGAGTTCCGGATCGAGGTCGACGTCTACCGTGCTGGTGAACACGGCCGTCGCCACCATGATGCCGGCGAAGGCGACTAGGTTGACGAGCAGCGGCTCATGGTAGCGGGCTTTCAGTTCGGCCCAGATCTCATCGGGAATGGCATTGGCGTCAGTCGCGATGGCCTTGCCGAAGGCAATCAGCAGCGCTTCATTGGCTGTCGGCCCCATGTTCTCGGGATCGAGCCCCTTATCGATCAGCGCGCGGCGAAAGAAGGTCACCGGTATCTCAGCCCGGCATGCCGGGAAAACAGCCAGATGGCGCGATCGTCGAGATCAGGGCGCAGCAGGTCGCGCAAGGTGAACCACTCGGCATAGATGCGATGGGCAACCGGTGAATGCAGCAGGATGCGCTTCATGTTCGTCATCCTGCCGCGCAAGCGCAGTTCCTCGTCATGTGCCGCACGGATCTCAGGTGAGGCAGTGTCATAGTCGATAGCGGAAATGCGTGCCATGGGCGCCCTCGGAGATGCATGAAATTGGCCGATGAAGATGCGATCAGCCGGCGAGCGTGGTGACAAGCTCGGGCGTCTCACGCAGCGTGTTGCTGACCGTGCAGATCGTTTCGGCGTCCTCGACGATCCGCCTTTTCGTGGCCTTGTCGAGATCGCCCGATATGTCGAGCGTGATCGTGAACTGGCCGATGCGGGAAACGTCGCCCGCCGCCTTTTCGCCGCTCACATCGGCACGGACCTCGCCGAGGCTGGCGGCGACACCCATGCGCGTGGCAGCGATGCGCGCGCTCAGCACCATGCAGGCGGCCACGGAGGCATAGAGAAGGTCGAGCGGATTGAAGCCCGGCGCGCTGACACCGGTCACGACGTCGACCATGCCGCCGGTCGGCGTGGTGACGACGGGGAAGCTGCCCGGCGACAGCACGGCAATTGCGCCGGTGGTTCGGGTCCTTACCTTGAGCTCGCTCATTCTCAAATATCCTTTCGGCCGGCCGGGCATGGCGTTGCTCCTGGCGTGCTCGGGGCCGGATACCGCAGCATCCGTCGACGATCGTCAAGGTAGCGGTCCAGCAGTGCTGCCTGAGCTCCCTACTAGGCGTCAACTACCCATATCTGGCCTGCCAACAAGATCGTGACTGAACAAGGTGATAGAGGCGCATCCTGCCAGACTGCATCGAGTCAGGCCGCATCCGTTTGTCAGGAATGCGCACCGAACCCAATTTCGGTATCTGCCATCCTGCGCTACATTTGGTTCACTTCAACCGGGCGCGACCTCCATGATCGTCCAGACCTGCATCAATGGCGCGCGCGGCGCCGATTTCCACCCGCGACTGCCGCTTGACGCGGAAGCCATGGCGGGAGACGGCGCCGCCTGCGTGGCCGCTGGTGCGGCCGAGCTGCATGTCCATGCGCGCGGGCTCGAAGGCCGCGAAAGCCTCGCGCCTGAGGCGATTGACCCGACCGTGCTGGCGCTGCGCCGTGCCTGCCCGGGAACGCTGATCGGCGTCTCCACCGGCGCCTGGATCGAGAACGACGACGAGCGGACGCTTGCCGCGATCGCCGGCTGGAGCGAGCTGCCTGACTACGCCTCGGTCAATCTGAGCGAGAAAGCCGCGCCCGAGGTTATGCAAAGGCTGCGGCAGCGCGGCATCGGCATCGAGGCCGGGCTTGCCTCCGTCGCTGACGCCGAGCGCCTGGTCCGCCTCGACCGTGGCAGCCAGGTGCTGCGCATCCTGATCGAGATCTCCGAGCAGGAACTGGACGTGGCGCTGGAGGTCAGCGACGGTATCGCCGCTGTGCTCGACCGCGCCGGGATGCGTCGCACCATCCTGCTGCACGGCGCCGACGCCACGGTGTGGCCGTTCGTGCACAGGGCGGCGGAGCGCAACTGGTCGACGCGGGTCGGGTTGGAAGATGGCAAGGAGCTGCCGGACGGCACTACGGCATCAGGCAATCCCGTACTGACGGCGGCTGCCGTCGAGATTTTCCGGGGCGGTCGCTGATTCATCCCATGGGTTCGGGCGCTTGCCTGACCATGATCGTTTCGGGGCCCCGCATCAGGCCACGTCCCGCAAAGTCGAACGCGGCGTCGCCGGCTTGGCGGTTGCGCCAGCGCGGTCCTCGTGAAGCGCGAAACCTGTCGCACCCGGATCGCCCAGTTCGGGCGGAGCTGCATGCTCGTGATGTGGTAGTTCCCGCCATTTTGCTGCCGATAGGAAACCCGCCGGACTGTCTCGATCTATCCCGACATCGGGATCGATCTCAGCCTCACCGACGAGCGCATCGACCTTGTGCGGGAGGGCGTCGACATCGTACTTCGCCTCGGTCCGCTCACCGACAGCTCGATGAAACTGCGGCGCTCGGCCAGTCCCGGCATCTGCTGGTTGCGGCGCCGGCCTATCTGGCGGCGCGGGGCAGACCGGCTGTCCCGCAGGATCTGCCTGGCCATGGAGGCATCCGGATGTCGACTCGCAGGAAGCGACACGCTTGCCCTGCAGGGGCTAGGCGGTGAGCGCCACCCGGTGTCTTTCGGCGGCCGATTTCGGGTCGACCACGGGCTTGCCGCGCGCGAAGCGCTCGTCGCGGGCGCGGCATCGCACCTGCCCATCACTGGCTTGTCGACGATCTCCTGGTGGCCGGCCGGCTGGAAGTGATCCTGCCAGACTACGCCTCGCCTCCCGTACCCCTGAGCATGCTGATCGTCCCGGAACGCGCGGGCATTGCTCGGGTCCGGCTGCTGGTCGACTTTCTCGCCGAGCGGATCGGCGGCATTCCAGGGATCGAGAAGCCGCGTTAGCCGACTTGCCTCAGCCGGCCACGACACCGGCAAAGCCCTCCCGCCTCCCGGGATACACCTTCCGCCTTGTTGACAGGCGGCCGAACGCTCTTGCGATTTCAAAAGATACACCCTAAGCTGTTTTCATATCAGAAAGAAAACCCCATCATTTCTTTTCATTTATGAAAGCCTAAGCGTTTGCGGGAACATCTCGATCAGACCGACCGGCGACTGGTCAAGCTGCTGTCGCAGGATGCGCAGCTTGGCGTCAATCGACTCGCCGAGAAGATGGCCGTCTCGGTGCCGACGGTGCGCATGCGGTTGCGCAACCTGCTCGACCGCAACCTGCTCAAAATCGTCGGGCTGCTCAACCTGACCGAGCGCCCAGAATTGATCTCGGCGATCGTCGGCATCAATGCGCAGGGGCGAGGCCGGGCTCGGGAACTGGCGCAGCGCATCGCCGAACTGCCGTTCGTGAACTCGGCCTCCGTCGTCACCGGACGCTTCGACATCATCGTCGACGTGACGGTGGCCGGCGATGTCGCCGATCTCTACCGCGTCACCAGCGAGCTGATCCCCGGCGCGGGCGAGCCCGGCGAAGTCGTGCGCAGCGAGACCTTTGTCGTCATGGCCTCCTGCAACAAATGGGTCAGCCTGCCGGAAGGCTGCTGGTCGGATGAGACCAAGCGCGACGAAACTGGGCGGCACGAAACTGGCCGAAAGGAAATGTCATGAAGATCGCGGTTCTCGGCGGCCTCGGCCTGCAAGGCCGGGCGGCGATCGCCGATCTCGTCGCCAGCGCTGGTGTCGAAGAAGTCGTCTGCGTCGATACCGCGCCCGATGGCGCAGCCCGACTTGGCGGCCTGACCGACCTTGACCGCGTGCGTTTCGTCGTGCCCGAGGGCGCGATCGCCCCTGCGTTGGCGAACGTGCTGGCGGGTGTGGACGCCGCCATCGATCTGTTGCCGCAGCCGCTGATGCGTGAGGCGGTGCAGGCCGCGATCGCGACGCGCACGCCGCTGGTCACCACCAATTACGGCAAGACGATCGCCGATCTCGCCCCGGCAGCGGAAAAGGCCGGCGTTTCGATCATGACCGAATGCGGGCTCGACCCCGGCATCGACCTCGTGCTCTACGCACGCGCCGCCCGTCAGTTCGACGCCATCACGACAATCGATTCCTATTGCGGCGGCATCCCCGAGCCGAAGGCGATGGCCAAGCCGCTGTGCTACAAGGTGAGCTGGAACTTCGATATGGTTCTGATGAGCCAGAACCGCGACAGCGTGGTGGTCGAGGACGGCAAGCGGGTCGCTGTGCCGGCCGGCCAGCAACATGACAATCGCTTTATCCACGAGATCGAGGTCGCGGGGCTGGGCAGGCTGGAAGCCTTCCCGAACGGCGATGCATCGCATTATGCCGGCATGCTTGCCGCCGCCCAGGGCCTGCAGCGCTCCGGCCGCTACTCGCTGCGCTGGCCGGGCTGGTCGGCGTTCTGGGCACCGCTGAAGGAGCTTGGCTTTCTTTCCGAAGACAAGGTGCCTGGCGTTGGCACCAGCCCACGTGAATTTCTCGGCCGGCTGCTCGGCCCGCAACTGCAATATGGCGCCGACGAGAAGGACCTGTGCGTGATGCGCAATGTCTTTACCGGCACCCAAGGCGGCCGCCGCAAGACGGTGACGTCGGACCTGGTCATCGAACGCGACCTCGCCTCCGGCCTGTTCGGCATGAGCCTGGGTGTTGGCTATCCCGCCAGTATCGTGGCGCAGATGCTGGCGCGGGGCGAAATCACTGAATCCGGCCTGCTCAACCCGCTGCTGCATGTGCCCGACGGCCGCTTTCTCGATGAGCTGGCCCGGCGCGGTATACGGGTATCCGAAACAATCGACTGGGACTGAAGGATTTTCGAACGGTGGTCGCCACCGGCAACGGCGCTGCCGCTCAAAAAGCACCCCAAGGGGTTGAACAACAAAGTGAAAATAACAAACGACAACAAGGAGGAATGCCTAATGAATATTGCCAAGCTTTTCATCGCAGGCCTTGCGCTCGCCGGCCTCACTGCCGCGGCCAGTGCCGGGACGCTCGACGAGATCACCAAGCGCGGCGAATTGCGCGTCGCCGTGCAGACACAAGGACCGCCCTTCTCGCTGGTCGGCGCGGCCGGCGAACGCACTGGCAGCTCGGTCGAGCTTGCCGAACTGATGGCCAAGGAAATGGGCGTCAAGATCACCTTCCTGGATTTCGATTGGGACGGGCTGATCCCGGCGCTGCTGTCGGGCAAGGCCGATCTTCTGGTCGCCGACATGACGCCGACGCTGGCGCGGGCGATGAAGGTCGCCTTCACCAAGCCTTACATGTACACGGGCAGCACCGTCTTCACCAAGGCCGACGGCAAGTTCAAATCCACCGAGGATTGCAAGGCGAAAGGCACCAAGATCGCCGTGCTGCTCGGCGCCACCGGCGAGAAGGAGGCCAAGAAGGCCTTCCCCGACGCCGACATCAAGAGCTACAAGGGCGGCGGCCCGCTGCTGCTCGACGCCGTCAACAATGGCCAGGCCGATTGCGGCGTCAACGACGTCTCGGCGGTCAAGGGCCAGTCGACCGCCTATCCGGCCGGCAGCTTCACCATCATGCCGGACATGCTGTCGAAGGAGCCGCTGGCCTTCGCCACGCGCTATGACGAGCAGGATCTGCTGACCTGGATGAATCTGTTCCTCGACCAGGTCAGCCTCGACGGCCGCCTGCAGAAGAACCTCGACTACTGGGTCAATTCCGACGACTGGAAGAAAGACCACTAAGCAGCAATAGACCCGAACGGCTTCGCGCGCCTCGCGCCGCAAAGCCGTTCGGAATGCGTTTCGCCCGGGGGAAATCCGCCCAACAATGCTCGAAAATTTCAGCTTCCGCACCATCGTCGAATATCTGCCCTTGTTTGGGCAGGGCCTCGTCACGACCGTGTGGCTGTCTGTCCTCGCCTTTGCCGGCGCGCTCGCCGTCGGCATCGTGCTCGCCGCCATGAACCTGCAGCGCGGACGGCTGTTTCGCATCCCGGCCAAAGCCTATATCGACGCGGTGCGCGCCACCCCCTTGCTGGCGCAGCTCTATTTCCTCTATTTCGGCCTGCCGCGGCTCGGCATCATCCTGCCTGAGCTCGTCGTCGGCATCCTCGCTCTGTCGCTGAACAGCGGCGCCTATGTCGCCGAGATCATCCGCGCCGGCATCCTGTCGATCCCGCGCGGTCAGGTCGAGGCCGGCGTCGCTTCGGGGATGACCTATGTCCAGCGCATGCGACTGGTCATCCTGCCGCAGGCGTTCAAGGTGACGATCCCGCCGCTGCTCGGCCAGGCGATCGTGCTGGTCAAGGATTCCGCTCTGCTGTCGCTGATCGCGGTGGCCGAACTGACGCGCGCCGGACAATTGCTCGCCTCCGACCGTTTCATGCCGGCGGAAGGTTTTATCACCATCGCCGCCTTCTACCTCCTGCTCTATTACGGGCTCAAGGGGCTGGCGGCACTGTCCGGGCGCTGGCTCGGCCTAGCGGGGGCACGGACATGATCTGGCAGCAGCTGCAAAGCCTCGCCGGCAGCTATCCTCTCGCCCTGCGCGGCCTCGGCATGACCGTGATGCTGTCGCTGATCAGCCTGGTGCTGGGCACGCTGATCGGCTTTGGCCTCGGCATCCTGCGGACCGGCGGCAACCGGCTGATCAGCGGCGTGATCGGCGCCTGGGTCGACCTGATCCGCGGCACGCCATTCCTGGTGCAGATCTTCCTGATCTTCTTCATCCTGCCGGAACTCGGCATCGAGCTCGACGCCTTCACCGCCGGCATCATCGCGCTGACCAATCTGGCCGCCTGCTTCATCTGCGAGATCGTTGTCGCCGGCATCCGCTCGGTGCCGACCGGCCAGGTCGAGGCGGCGCTGGCGTCCGGCCTGTCGCGCTGGCAGCGCATGCGCCAGGTGGTGCTGCCGCAGGCGATGCGCATCGTGCTGCCGCCGCTGGTCGGGCAATATGTGCTGCTGATCAAGGATTCCTCTGTTGTTTCGGCCATCGGGCTCACCGACCTCACCCGCGTCGGCTGGCTGGTGGTGCAGCGTGTGCCGAACGGCCTCTTGGTCTTCTTCCTCGTCGGCCTCGGCTATTTCATCGTTTGCTACCCGCTGATCATGCTGGCCCGCCGGCTGGAGCAGCGCATGTGTGCGGCCCATGGCGAGGTGCAGTTATGAGGTCGAACCGCAGCAAAAATGGTACCGGCATGATCGAGTTTCGCGGCGTCAACAAATGGTTCGGCCCGCTTAATGTGCTCAAGGATATCACGCTCAGCGTCGAACCACGCGAGGTGGTCGTCGTCTGCGGCCCGAGCGGCTCTGGCAAGAGCACCTTGATCCGCTGCATCAACGGCTTGGAGACGATCCGCGACGGCGACCTGGTGGTCGACGGCCAGCGCCTCGGCGACCCCGCCACCAACATGACGCGGCTGCGCACCGAGATCGGCTTCGTCTTCCAGTCGTTCAACCTCTATCCCCACAAGACGGCGCTCGAGAACGTGACGCTGGCGCCTATCCATGTGCGCAAGATCCCCCGAGCTGAAGCCGAGAAGGCCGGGCGCGAGCTGCTCGCCAAAGTCGGCCTTGCCGACAAGGTCAACGCCTATCCGGCGCAACTCTCAGGCGGCCAGCAGCAGCGCGTGGCGATCGCGCGCTGCCTCGGCATGCGCCCCAAGATCATGCTGTTCGACGAGCCGACCTCGGCGCTCGATCCCGAGATGATCTCGGAAGTCCTCGACGTCATGGTCGCGGTCGCCGAGGAAGGCATGACCATGATGGTGGTGACCCACGAGATGGGCTTTGCCCGTAAGGTCGCGCAGCGCGTGGTGTTCATGGATGCCGGCGCCATCGTCGAGAGCGGCACGCCGGACGAGTTCTTCTCGCACCCCAAGACCGACCGCAGCCGCGCCTTCCTGAGCAAGATCCTGCGGCACTAGAGTTCAGGCTCAACTCAGTTGGCTGGCTGCCGATGGCCGAGATGGGTGGATAATGTGCGAAAAGTCCACAACTATGCCCATTGGGACGCTTGGGTAGAACATATGGCGATGCCGGAAGCGAAGGTCGTCGCCTGAAGCATTGCAAGGCTATTTGACCTTGATGACAACCTTGCCCTTGGAGCGGCCCTGCTCGATGTAGGCCAAAGCCTCGTTGGTCTGCTCAAACGGAAAGACGCGATCTACGACCGGGCGGATGACGCCAGACTCGATGAGGGACGTGATTTTGGTCAACTGCTCCCCATTGGCCGCCATGAACAGGAACGAATATCGGACACCTGCGCGTCCGGCCCGCCGCCTGATGCCGGCGCTCAAAACGCGCATGACTATGTTCAGCACCACGCTCAGACCCTTCTCCCTGGCAAACCCAGCATCGGGCGGACCGGAGATCGAAACGGCAAGGCCACCTGGTTTCAACACCCGCAGCGATTTTTCGAGGGTCTTGTTGTCCTGGCTGTTCAGGACGACGTCGTAGCCCGAAAGGACTTTCTCGAAGTCATCCTTCCTGTAGTCGATGATGACATCGGCGCCCAGATTCCTGACCATATCCGTGTTGGACGCGCTTGTTGTCGTGGCGACCGTCGCGCCGAGGTGCTTTGCCAATTGAATGGCGAATGTTCCCACTCCGCCGGAGCCGGCCTGAATGAAGACCTTCTGTCCATTCTTCAGCTTCGCCCGTTCGACCAGCGCCTGCCAGGCGGTCAGCCCCACCAGGGGAATGGACGCAGCCTCTTCCATGCTGAGGTTCTTCGGCTTCAGGGCCACGTCCGCATCATTAATGGCGATGTACTCGGCGAAAGCCCCGATCCGACCGTCGCGCGGTCGCGCATAGACCTCATCGCCCGGCTTGAACTGTCGGACTTTCGAACCGACGCGAATGACCGTTCCGGCCACGTCATGGCCTGCAACGAAGGGCCGGCGATAAGGTAGGATGAGTTTGAATTCTCCGTCCCTGATCTTGGAGTCCAGCAGATTGACGCTGGCGGCATGGACCTGGACCAGCACATCATTCTCCCCTATTTCCGGGTCCGGAACCTCTCCAAGCCGGAGGGCGTTCTTTGCGTATCGATCGACGATGAAGGCCTTCATTGTAGCTTTCCCAAATTGAGGAGACCCGGAGCGCCCGATCGCCATCTCCGCTGCGTCGCCCTATTGCATTGCGACCATTTAGTAATAATATGATCGTAATGCAATAGCTGATCGAAGGAGAAAAAACATGCGCTACGAGAAGGGCAGGAAGGAAGCATCGCGGCAGCGGATCATGGATGTGGCGACCGAACGGTTTCGTTCCGACGGCATCGCTGCATCAGGTCTCGCCGGTATCATGGGCGAGGCGGGACTGACCAATGGAGCTTTCTATCCCCATTTTCCGTCCAAGGCGGCGCTTGTGCGTGAGAGTGTGGCGGCCGCCCTGGAGGCTCAGGCGACCCAGATTCAGGAGCTATTGGCCGCCGGCGGCCTGTCAATGGCCATCGACGCGTATCTGTCGACGGAACACCGGGACAATCCGGGCAAAGGTTGCGCTTCAGCCGCGCTGTTGCCCGAAATTGCGCGTGAGCCAGTCGAGACGCGCCAGGTTTACGCCGAACACCTGCTCAAGCTCGTACGCCAGGTGGCGGCCGAACTTACGCCCGACGCCCGCGACCCCGAGGCTGTCGCGTTCGGTGTCTTTGCGACGCTGATCGGCGCACTTGAGCTGTCCCGCGCGGTGAACGGAACCGAGCTGTCCGATCGCATTCTTGACGCCGGCGCGGTGGCGGCGAAGGCGCTGCTCCAGCCGCGCGAGAACGGCAAGCCAGCAGAAAGGAAACCATCATGAACGTGCATCAGCTGTCGCGGCCTGCCGCGATCATCAAACACAGGGACGTGCCGACGAAGACGGTCGACGTCGGCGGTACGAAATTCGCCTACCGGGAACTCGGGCTCCCAACTGGGATACCCGTGATCTTTCTTACCCATCTGAGTGCGGTTCTCGACAATTGGGATCCCCGGGTTGTCGATGGCATCGCCGCAAAACGGCGAGTTATCACCTTCGATAACCGTGGTGTTGGGGCATCAGGCGGCTCCACTCCCAACACGGTGGAGGCGATGGCCCGCGACGCGATCGCCTTCATCCGGGCCCTCGGTTTCGAGCAGGTCGATCTGCTCGGCCTGTCTCTTGGCGGCTTCATCGCCCAGGCGATCGTACAGCTGGAACCTAGCCTGGTTCGCAAGATCATCCTCGCGGGAACCGGCCCAGCCGGGGGTACCGGCATCGACAGGGTGACGTTCGTCACCATCTTCGACATGATCCGCGCCGCGCTGACTATCAAGGACCCGAAGAACTACCTCTTCTTCACCCAAAGCCCCAACGGCAAGAGGGCGGCGCGCGAGTTTCTGCAGCGATTGAAGGAACGGACCAATGACCGCGACAAGCCCATCGCGCTCGGCGCCTTTAGCCAGCAGCTCAAGGCGGTCCGTGCCTTTGGCCGGGAGCGCCCTGCCGACCTGTCGCGTATCCGGCACCCGGTCCTCGTGGTGAATGGCGATCACGACAGAATGGTGCCCACCAGCAATTCCGTCGACATGGCACGGCGCTTTCCTAATGCCGAGCTGGTCCTGTACGAGGACGGTGGGCATACGGCGATCTTCCAGTATCACGGCGCCTTCGTGGAAAAGACCCTGGAGTTCCTTGAGGCCTAGCGCATCGGCCCGAAAATCGGAACCGATTTTCGGAAAGCACGATGCGTAGATTCAAAAGTGCTAGAGCTTACTTTGTGCGTCCAAGTGGACGCACGTCGCTCTAGCGGCGGCCCGCTTGGTCCGATCCATCGATAGCTGATCGCAGAACATGGGCGCGGCGCGTGACCATGGCTGGCCCCTTTCAGCGAACGCCATCAATGGGTTTCGGCATGGGCCCTCAGCTCTGCCCTCTTCTCGTCGGAGACGACGGCAAGGTCGAGCACCTTCTGCAACTCGGCCGCATGGCGGAACGACGGCTCGGCCTGAACGCCGCTGCGCACCGCATCGACAAAGCGCTGGTAATTGGTCGGCACCGTTCCGGCATCGAGAACCTGCCATTTGGCGTTCTCGATGTTCTCGCCCATGCACGCTTTCAGCACCGAGCCGGTCAGATTGTGCACGACTTCGATCCCACCCTTGTCGCCATAGATGCGCAGCCGCAATTCGTTGAGATGGCCGGTTGCCCAGCGGCTGGCATGGACGACGCCGAAGGCGCCGTTGCTGAAATCCAGCGCCATGGTGAAACTGTCGTTGGCGTCGAGCTCGTACTCGCCGATCCGGTTTCCGGGCGCCTTGTCGAACGACTTGAGGCGGCAGAACACATGATCGATGTCGAGCGCCGCGCCATAGCTGGCGAAATCGAGGATATGGATGCCGACATCGCCCAGCACGCCATTGGAGCCATGGCCGCGTGACAGCCGCCACAGCCATTTCGGATCGGTGCGCCAGTCGCCCCAGAATTTGGACACCAGCCAGCTCTGCAGATAGGACGCCTCGACATGCCTGATCTGGCCGATTTCGCCGGCCAGCACCATGGTGCGCGCCTTCTGCAGCGGGGCGACGTTGCGATAGGTCAGGTTGACCATGTTGATGATGCCGGCTTGCTTGGCGGCATCGGCCATTTCATTGGCCTTCTGGTAATTTTCGGCCAGCGGCTTTTCGCACAGCACCGGCTTGCCCGCCGCGATCAGCATCATGGTGGTCGGATGGTGGATGCGGTCCGGCGTCACGTTCGCCACCGCGTCGAACTTGTCCCATACGAGCGCGTCTTCCAGTGACGTGAACCGGTTGGGGATACCGTAGATGTCCGAAAACTTGTCGACACGCGCGCGGTCGAGATCGACGGCGCCGATCAGTTCGACGCCCTCGATCTTGCTGAACTGCCTGGCGTGCTCCTCCGCCATCCAGCCGGTGCCGAGTATCAGGAGACGCATGATTCTTATCCTTAGGATGGGGCTTTATCTTCTTGTTTGACCATAGATTTTCCGAACCTAAGGTTCGGGACCATGGTCTAGCGGAAACCGGCTTCGCCCTCGGCATGGAGTTTTCCGCCGCGCTCGACAATCGGCTCGAGCGCCTTTTCCACCGGCACGTTCGGCGCGTCGAGGATGGCTGGATTTGAGCCCTGCGGGTTGTGCGCCCATTTCACCGCGTTGCGCAGCACCTTCTGCACGGTGGCGTCGTGATAGGTCGGATAGGTCTCATGACCGGGCCTGAAATAGAAGATGTTGCCGGCGCCGCGGCGCCAGGTCAGCCCCGACCGGAACACTTCGCCGCCCTGGAACCAGGAGATGAAAACCGTTTCCAGCGGCTCCGGCACGGCGAACTGCTCGCCATACATCTCCTCGTTCTCGAGCTCGAAATACTCGCCGATCCCGGCAGCGATCGGGTGGTTGGGGCTTGTCACCCAGAGCCGCTCGCGCTCGCCGGCCTCGCGCCATTTCAGCGTGCAGGGCGTGCCCATCAGCGTCTTGAATATCTTCGAGAAATGGCCGGAGTGAAGGACGATCAGCCCCATGCCTTCCCAGACTCGGCGCGCCACGCGCTCGACGACTTCGTCGGCGACGGCGCCATGGTCCTTGTGTCCCCACCACACGAGCACATCGGTTTGCGCCAAACGGTCGGCCGGCAGGCCATGCTCCGGCTGCTCGAGCGTCGCCCACGACACGGAAATTTCGGGATCGAGCTTCAGCGCGTTGGCGATCGTTGCGTGCATGCCCTCGGGGTAGATCCCCGCGACCACCTCATTGGTCCGCTCATGGATATTCTCGCCCCAAACGACAGCGCGTACAGTCATGACATCCTCTTGATCGGTTGAAGCCGCCGCCCGGGTACTGGTCAGTCATAGTATCCTCGGCCGGGAATGAAAACGGTTTCGAGGCCGGCTGCTGACAATCTGTCGGAAATCCGGCGATGCCGGCGGGACAGCGCACTTGGCGGAAATTGGATGTCATGCCGGCTTTCGCAAATCGCCAACGCTGGCGGAGTGAGTAGAGCGCGGAAGCTGCAAATCTCCCCACTTGTGGGGGAGATGTCCGGCAGGACAGAGGGGGCCGCGAGGGATCGCGACAGAACGCCTTCATTCTGCGCCGCCACAGATGGCTCAGGCGCCCGTCCCTTCCGACGCGACCTGCATTAGCGGCTTGGTTAGCCGCGCACCACGAGACGTTTGACCTTGCCCTTCTTGAAGGCGGCGAGGAAGCGGGCATAGTCCTTGAAAACGACGCAGCCGCTCGATTCCCCGCGGCGGCCGCGCAGCAGGTAGGTGTGCGCAAGAAAGCCGTCGCGGCCATATTTGTTCTTGCCATCGATAGGAGTGAGACGCAGGGCCTCCACCCCATGGAAGCGCGATTCACGCAGCCTCAAATCGTAGGTGTGGGGCGGCGTCGGGCCGGCATTCTTCCGGTTGGCGTAGCGCGGCTGGTCGGCCATCGAGCCCAGTCCCGAATGCGCCTCGAGCCGCGAGCCGTCCGGCATATAGACGGTTTTCGCCGAGATGTCGTAGACGGCGACGCCGCTGCCGGGCTTGGTGAACAGGTTGCGGAAGGCCCCGCCGCCCGCCGGGCTGTCGGGTTTGGCATAGGCCAGCATGTCTGCGGCCTTCGACCGCTTGGCCGGCTTGCCCGGGCTGCCTTGCATGCCCTGCATGGCTTGCATGCTTGGCATCGCCGCCGGTGACGAACTCCTCGGTGACAAGGCCGGCGCCCGCGGCATCTCGACCTGCGGAGCGTCGGCGGTCTGCGCCTTGTTGGCGTTGGAGGGCTGAGACTGGGCCTTGGCGGGCTTCGATGCCTGGAGCTTGGGCGCTTTGGCCCTGGGTGCCTCGACCTTGGGTGCCTCGACCTCGGGCGCCTCGTCTGACTGATCGATTTCCGCCCGCAGGCGGAAGGTCGGCAAGGGAACGCTGTCGGGCATCTCGTCCTGCGGCGGCAGCGAGGCCATCTGCACCTCGCCCTCTTGTGGCTCCTGTGGAATAGAAGGCTCGCTTGCCGCAACAGCTTCCGGCAGCACATCGATCATCTGTTCCGGCAATGCACTCGCTAGCGCCAGCGCCAGACGGGAGGATCGTTCGATTTCCGCAACCTCAGGCCCGAAGCGCACCGACGAGGGACTATGCTGATCGGACAGACGCACCGGCTCGGCCGTCGGCAGACTGACGACCGCAAACCGCGCGGCCCCGCCGGAGGCTCGGGCAAAGGCAGCAGCAAGCTTTTGCGGCGACAGCGCGGCTTTCGCCACCACGCTGTCGAAGCGCGCTTGCGGCGAGATTTCTGCGACAACCGGCACGGTATTCGGCTTCGCTAACGGCTTGAGACGCGCCACCTTGCCTTCATGCACGAAGCTCGCGGCGGTGTGCGTGCAGCCGGCATCACATCGGCTGAGCAGCGACGCCTGACGCCGACGGCTGGCCGCCAGCGACGGCGACCATGAATTGGCCCGTGAATTGGCAAGGGTGTGTCGGGGATCGGCGAGCGCCATGGCGCGCGGCGCGAGCAGGCTTTGCGGAAGACTGTTGGAGGCGGCGGTGAGCGAAGTTCCCACCGAATGGAGGCCGGCCACGGTCGCCACCGACCACAGAGCGATCGCAACCCCAACAGCGGGAATCGCGGCCCAGCGCCGGCCGGGTCCTATCGAAGTCAATCCAGTATCAGGATTATCACCCCGGTTTTTCAAACGCACAAACGCCATACAACCAACCTCAATCGGCCTTGCGGCATGCGGGGCTCGCAGCCGTCACAATCACAGTCGCCTGGTGCCCCCTGCACGCTTCACGTCTGTTGCCGATTGATTCAAAAGATGGACAAACTTGGTTAACCAATCCCTCTACCGATCGCCGATTGGGCGAAGGTCGATATCAAAAAAGCTCCCTCCACGAGTATGTAAATGGCGGAAATGCCTGCCTTATCAGGCTTTGCTGCCCGTTTTTGCCGGCCGAGTCAAGAAACCGAAAGGACTAGACCTTGCCTGGATGGGCGTCAGCTGAAGGGCTGTTTCGGGATCAAAAGCGTCCCATCACCATAACGTCTGCGCGCAGGCTGCGTCGCCGGCGCCGCCTTGCATACAGGTAAATTCGTCCGTGCTAATATAGCTTGTCATGCACATTTGTGCGCGACTAACAAAAGGGAGGATGCGATGGAAACCATGAATCGCAGATCTGCAATTGCGCTCGGCGTCACGGCCGCCGCGGTAACGCCATTGTTCGCTTTGGCGACGCCTGCAAGGGCCGCCAAGCAATACGGCCCGACTGAAGGCAAAGAGGTTGCGCCCGGCATCAGAGTGGTGGAGGTCGGCACTGGCAACTCCGACATTCCCGCTTACAAGAGCATCTCAATCGTCGACATAGTCTTTCAGCCCGGAGCAGTCTTTCCTGAAACGGTGATGGACAACGACATGGTCTGCACGATTGCTGCCGGCGAATTCACGATCAAGAAGGCGGGCAAGGAATTCAAGCTTAGGGAAGGCGACATGTACACTTGCGCCAAGGGCAAGACCGACGGTGCCACCAACACAAGTGCCGTGGTCGGCGTGCATCGTATTGCGATCTTGATACCTGCCTAGAACAATTCCAGGAAAAGTGTGCAACGGTTTTCCTGGGAAAAGCGCTTAGCGCTTTCCCTAGGGAATTGCGCAAAAACAAATAGCTAGAGCGGTTCAGCGAACCGCTCTTTTTGACCGTAGCATGATTCAAGACTGCTTTTGGAGGCAGCCTTGGGTGTAATGGATCGGTTGATATTGAGTGACGCGGCGTG
>NZ_JAMYLQ010000024.1:0-118951 GCF_040318115.1 Mesorhizobium sp. M1312
CGCCGCGTCGCTTCGCTCCTTGCTCCGCCCTCGGATGACGAAGTGGAGGGGTGTTTCGGCTAATCTCGAAGGTCTGCGACCTGCCACTGACAGGAACTATCGACGTTCGCTGCGATCTGTCCAAAATCACTGTTCGAGGAGCTAGAAGAAAAAACCCGACTGCAGAGGCAGCCGGGGTTTGGAACGATCAAGTGAACTCACTCAGTCCTCGTTCGCCTTGACTGTCACGCCAAGCGTCTTCGTCAGGTCCACCGGGTTGGACATGGCGCCCGCCATGATCAGCGCGAACGGCACCGCCGCCGGCGGCTCGGCCAAGATTTCGAGGCTCTGCGGATCGTCGAGAAATTTGCCGACCGCCGCCGACACCTGCGCCGTCAATTCGGGGTTGTTGAGCTGCGCCATGCCGAAAGGCACGATCGCCTTGGCCTGGTTGGCGATGTCCTTGCCGGACATGCCTTGCTGCTTGCCGACATAGTCCAGCACCTTGTTGGTCAGCGAATCGTCGTCGAAGCGGATTGAGGCGCTGTTGAACGAAAGCTGCTGCAAGACGCCGAGCATGGCCATGCCTTGCGCCGAGTTGTCAGCGCCTTCGGGCTGGGCCGCCATCTTCTTCTGCATCTCCTGCAGCGACTTGATGACGTCCAGCGTGTAGCCGCCGAGACCGAAGGTCATGCCGAGCGTTCCGGCATTGTCGACGGAGATGTCGTATTTCGACAGCTCCATCTTGCCGTCGGCAGGCTGCCAGGTGCCCTCCATTGCAAGGTTTCCGGTGATGTTCTGGTAACCGAGCGCGTTGATCACGTCCTTGGACTTCGGGTCCTCGACCAGCGTGAGGTCGGCATTGAACTTTTCCGTGGTCCCGGAAAATTCCATCGCTTTGCCGTCGGCCGGTGGGGTGATTTCGATGGCGAGCTCGTCCATCGAAAAGGCGGTCCTGTCGGCAACCTTGACCGTCATGTTGTCGAGTTCGGCCGATTTATACATCATCATTGAACCCAGCGGGCCTGTGGCGCCGTCGGCCGGAACCGTCATGTCGTGGATGATGAAGGGGCTGAGGTCGACCGTGACGCCGTCCTCGCTGTGCTGGAACGCCGCAGTCGAGACGGTTTCGATTTCATAGCCACCATTGGCTTCGGTCACGCCTTCGAGTTTGACGTCGCCGATCTTGAACGCTTCCTTTTCGGCCGCCGGTTTGAACGCCACGCCTTGTAGCACCATGCTGGAGGCATCGCCCGTCACCCCGGTCCAGGAGATGTCGACGCCCTGGGCGGCGAGAGCCGCCTTCAGCCGGTCGGCGACCGCCGCATCCTGCGCGAAGGCCGCGTTCAGCGGTAGCGTCAGCAAAAACGTCGAAAAAGCAAGTTTGTTGAGTGTCGAGCGTCTGATCGTCATCGCGAGTCCCCTGAGAGTATACTGAATGTCTTTTCAATTCTTTGCGCCGTCACTCTTCCGTGACGAACTGGACGGGAAAAAGGCGTTCTCCCGCACAATGGTCGAAAACCATGGCGAAAGGCAAATCCGATCCATTGCCATAGAGCCGGGATGTAACCGATTGATGTTGGTCGGCGCAGCAGTGCGTTCAGTTCGTGTTGCGGAAGGGCGGCGCGTTCAAGCGCCTCTTGCCGCGAATCACCCGCTCGGCTAGTCCCAGCCCATGGGAAAAAGGCTTTTACCGCCTGGCGATGGCGGTGGCGACAACATCGAGCCGGTCGATCTGAAGAAAGCGCTGGAAGAGCGCTATCTCGCCTATGCGCTGTCGACCATCATGCACCGGGCGCTGCCGGATGTGCGTGACGGGCTGAAGCCGGTCCATCGCCGTATCATGCATGCTATGCGGCTGCTCAGGCTCAACCCCGACCAGGGCTTCGCCAAATGCGCCCGCATCGTCGGCGAGGTGATGGGCAAGTTCCATCCGCATGGCGACCAGTCGATCTACGACGCGCTGGTGCGGCTGGCGCAGGATTTTTCGATGCGCTATCCCCTGGTCGACGGGCAGGGCAATTTCGGCAATATCGACGGCGATAACGCCGCCGCTATGCGCTACACCGAAGCGCGCATGACCGATGTGGCGACCGAGCTGCTGTCCGGCATCACCGAGGATGCGGTCGACTACCGGCCGACCTACAATGAGGAGGACGAGGAGCCGGTCGTGCTGCCCGGCGCCTTCCCGAATCTGCTCGCCAACGGCTCGTCCGGTATTGCCGTCGGCATGGCGACCTCGA
Source organism: Mesorhizobium sp. M1312 (assembly GCF_040318115.1). Taxonomy (NCBI): domain Bacteria; kingdom Pseudomonadati; phylum Pseudomonadota; class Alphaproteobacteria; order Hyphomicrobiales; family Phyllobacteriaceae; genus Mesorhizobium; species Mesorhizobium sp. M1312. Next base: position 2,223 of record NZ_JAMYLQ010000024.1, read on the forward strand.
TCCCGCCACACAATGCCGCCGAGCTCTGCGACGCTGCGCTGCATCTGATCGAGCATCCGGATGCGCCGGTGACGACGTTGATGGACTTCGTCCAAGGTCCGGATTTCCCGACCGGCGGCATCATCGTCGATAGCCGGGCCTCGATCCTCGAAGCCTATGAAACCGGTCGCGGTGGTTTCCGCGTCCGGGCGAAATGGAGCCAGGAGGACCAGGGCAGGGGCACCTGGAGCATCGTCGTCACCGAAATCCCCTACGGCGTCCAGAAGGCGCGGCTGATCGAAAAGATCGCCGAGCTTCTGATGGCGCGCAAATTGCCGCTGCTCGAAGATATCCGCGACGAGAGTGCCGAAGACGTGCGCGTCGTGCTGGTGCCGAAGAGCCGTTCGGTCGATCCCGGAATCCTGATGGAATCGCTGTTCAAGCTGACCGAGCTCGAAAGCCGCTTTCCGCTCAACATGAACGTCCTGTCGCGCGGCAAGATACCCAACGTGCTGTCGCTGAAAGGCGTGCTCAAGGAATGGCTGGAGCACCGCCGCGAGGTGCTGATCCGCCGCTCCAGGCATCGCCTAGGCGAGATCGAAAGGCGGCTGGAGATCCTCGCCGGCTATCTGATCGCCTATCTCAACATCGACGAGGTGATCAGGATCATCCGCGAGGAGGACGAGCCCAAGCAAGTGATGATGGCGCGCTGGTCGCTCACCGACAACCAGGCCGAAGCCATCCTCAACATGCGGCTCAGGGCCCTGCGCAAGCTCGAGGAATTCGAGATCCGCAAGGAATTCGACGGCCTCACTATCGAGAAAAAGCAGATCGAGGCGCTGCTCGCGTCCAATGCCAGGCAGTGGTCGACGATCAAATGGGAAGTCTCCAGCATCCGCGAGAAATTCGGACCGGAGACCGTGCTCGGCAAGCGCCGGACCCAGTTCGCCGACGCGCCCGAACATGATCTGACCGACATCGCCCATGCGATGATCGAGCGCGAGCCGGTCACCGTGGTCGTTTCGGAAAAGGGGTGGCTCAGGGCGATGAAAGGTCACCTGACCGACCATTCGTTGCTGACCTTCAAGGAGGGCGACAGCCTCAAGCTCGCCTTCCACGCCCAGACCACCGACAAGGTGCTGGTCTTCACCACCGGCGGCAAGTTCTACACGATCGGCGCCGACCGGCTGCCGGGCGGGCGCGGCCATGGCGAACCCATCCGCATCATCGTCGACATGGACAACGACCAGGACATCGTCACCGCCTTTGTCCATGATCCCAAGCGCAAGCTGCTGCTGGTGTCTCACGACGGCAATGGCTTCATCGTGCCGGAAGAAGAGGTCGTCGCCAACACCCGCAAGGGCAAGCAGGTGATGAACGTCAAGGCGCCGGACGAGGCGCAGCGCTGTGTGCCGGTCGCCGGCGACCATCTCGCCATCGTCGGCGAGAACCGCAAGATGCTGGTCTTCCCGCTCGCCGAGATTCCTGAGATGGGTCGCGGCAAGGGCGTTCGCCTGCAGAAATACAAGGATGGCGGCGTCCTCGACCTCAAGACCTTCACGCTCGCAGGCGGTCTCTCCTGGCAGGATTCGGCCGACCGCACCTTCATCAAATCACGCGAAGAGCTGATAGAGTGGATTGGTGCTCGAGCCTCGGCCGGACGCATGGTGCCGAAGGGATTCCCGAGGACGGGGAAGTTTGGGTAGCTGCCAATCTCCCCCCTGAGGGGGAGATGTCGCCGGAGGCGACAGAGGGGGTCGGCACGTTCAGGCGACGCGACCTCTTATTGCGACAGAGGAGGCTGGAGCTTTACGCGCAGCGACCCCCTCTGGCCTGCCGGCCATCTCCCCCTCGAGGGGGGAGATTATCAGCATTTGGAATGTCGTCACGATTGCTGCACTATCATGGTACATAAGCACCGCTACATAAGGCGGCGACATACCCCTTTGGGAGAAATGGGCATTTGAAAGAAGCGAGGATTAAGAAACCGGAAGGGCAGCAGCGCTTGTTCGGCCTGTCGACGCCGGTCAGATCCGCCGTCATTCCGCCGCTGTCGGCGGCGCGCTGGCTCCTGGTGCTGATCGTTGCCGCCGGGGTCTATTTCTTTCACGGTTTCCTGGTCCCGGTGCTTGCCGCTCTCGTCATCGCCTTTGCCAGCTGGCCGCTCTATCGGCGGCTGCTCGCTGCTGTCGGCGGCAACCGCACGATCGCCGCGACATTGGCGATCCTGTTCATTCTCACCTTCCTGGTGGTGCCGATTGCGCTCGCCGGCGCCTACGCCAGCAACGAAGTCCGCGAATGGGTCGGCTGGGCGATCGAGACCAACCGCGAAGGCGCGGTGACGCCGCACTGGATCGCCACGCTGCCCGTGGTCGGCGACTGGCTGAACGAGCAGTGGACGCGCAATCTCGGCCATCCCGGCGGCATTGGCGAACTGATCCAGCTGATCAGCGGCGCCAACATCGGCAGCATCTATCGCGGCGTGCTGGCCGCCGGCGGCAGCGCTTTCGGCCTTCTGCTGGCGCTGCTGTTCATGATGATCGCGCTGTTCTTTGCCTATCGCGACGGCGAGCATTTCGCCGGGCAGATCGACCGTCTCGGCGAACGCATCCTGCCGACCAGGTGGGAGCGGATTTCACGCGTCGTGCCGGCGACGATTTCCTCGACGGTAACCGGCATGACCATTATCGCCATCGGCGAGGGGGTGGTGCTGGGCGTGGCCTACTGGCTGGCCGGCGTGCCGTCGCCGGTGACGCTCGGCGCCCTGACCGGCGTCATGGCGCTGATCCCTGGCGGCGCACCGCTGTCCTTCACGCTTGTTTCGATCTATCTCGCCGCCAGCGGCTCGCCGATGGCCGGGTTGGCGCTGTTCATCTGGGGGTCCGTCGAACTGTTCATCGTCGACAAGACATTACGCCCGAAACTGGTCGGCGGCCCGATAAAGCTACCGTTCCTGCCGACCTTTTTCGGCCTGATCGGCGGCGTCAAGACGATGGGCTTTCTCGGCCTGTTCATCGGCCCGGTGCTGATGGCATTGCTGGTCGCGATCTGGCGCGAATGGCTGCGCGAGGTGGAATTGGCCGACGAACTTGCCCCCGCAGCACCGGTCGAACTCGACGGGGCGCCGCCGCAAATCGAAATCGTTGCCGAGAAAAAGTCTCAGGCTGGATGACTGACCGCAAGGGTTGCGCGGCGCTTGCGCCCCTCATGCAGCTGCCATAGCGAATGGGCGACCAGCGTGACGATCAGGATCGCACCGCCGATCAGGCTGTTGCGCGATGGGGTCTCGGCAAAGATCATCCACATCCAGACCGGCGCCAGCACGGTTTCGAGCAGATAGAACATCGCCACTTCCGGTCCCGAAATATATTTCGGCCCGTTGGCGAGGCAGAAGAACGAGATCGGCATGATGACGGCGCCGTTGAAGATGATCCACCACGGCGCGTTCACCTGAAACCCTTCGCCTGAGACCATGAACACCGCGACGGCCAGGGGCAGGATCACGCCGATCAGCGATGTGAACCCCATGTCTTTGCCGCTGGCGCGCGAGATGGTGATGGCCAGTGCGATGAAGAAAGCCGAGCACAGCGCCATGAGATCGCCGAAAAGGTGCCCGGTGCCGATCGAATCGCCGACGATGATCGCGACGCCGACAATCATGACCAGCATCGCGACCACCGTGACCAGTCGCGGCCGCTCCTTCAGGAACAGCCAGGACAGCAGTGCCGCGAACACGGTGTTGAAGGCCAGGATGAAGACCAGATTGGCGGTCGTGGTGTAGTAGATGCTGGTGATGAAGGTGACCGAGGTCAGCCCGTAGCATATGGCGACGACGAGCCCCGACCAGCCGGGGATGAGCTGCGGCGCGTTCCTGCTCAGCGAGCGCCACACAGCCCAGATGATCAGCGCCGCGACAAGGGTGGTGCCGGTGCGCAGCAGGAGGATCGTCCACGCGCCGCCGTCGGCGAGCCGGATCAGCGGAATGTCGATGGTCAGCGTCATCCCGCCGATGGCGGTGATGAGAAGACCTTTCTGGTGATCGTTGTGGGACGACATGGCAATTCTCGCAATGATGTGGAGGCAGGCGCAAAATTGGCCAGCGTCTGCGTTCCAGCCGAGCGGCCGAAAACCAGCGGCACCCTCCTTGAAACAGTTTTAACGATGATTGGCGAAAGGACGGATCAGCGCGAAACCGCTTCGTGGTCGTAGCGTTCCCAGCCTTTAGGGCCGAGATGCTCCTGCGGCATGAAGCGCATCTTATAGTTCATCTTGCGCGAGCCGTTGACCCAGTAGCCGAGATAGACATGGGGCAAGCCCATCGCCCTGGCGCGGGCGATGTGGTCGAGGATCATGAAGGTGCCGAGTGAGCGGTCCTCGAAGTCCGGATTGAAGTAGGAATAGACCATCGACAGGCCGTCGGCCATCTTGTCGGTGAGGGCGACTGCGATCAGTTCGCCCTGGCCCTTGCCGGTGATGAAGCTGTCGGGGCCGCGGCGCCGGTATTCGATGACCTTGGTATCGACATGGGTGTCCTCGACCATCATGGCGTAGTCGAGCACCGTCATGTCGGACATGCCGCCGCGGCGATGGCGGGCATCGAGATAGCTGCGGAACAGCGAATACTGCTCGGTGGATGGTTGCGCGTCGTGCATCGCGCCGATGAGATCCGAATTGTGCTGTATCACCCGCTTCATATTGCGGCTGGCGGTGAATTCCTGGGCCAGGATGCGTACCGAAACGCAGGCGCGGCAGGTCTCGCAGGCCGGCCGGTAGGCGATGTTCTGCGATCGCCGGAAGCCGCCTTGAGTCAACAGGTCGTTCATCTCCGATGCCTTGTCGCCGACCAGATGCGTGAACACCTTGCGCTCGAACTGGCCCTCAAGGTACGGGCACGGCGACGGCGCGGTCAGGAAGAACTGCGGCGACTGGGTAGGATGGTGCGTCATCGAACCTTGGAAACACTCCTGCGAATCATCATACCTTTGGCGCGCACGGCGAAAAATTCAACAGGATTGTGAAGGCGTGGGTGATCGGAAGCCTTCACTTTGCACATAAAAGCTGGTGGGACTGGTGAAAAGCTGATCTTAGCGGTCACTGCGGCTGACCACCGTGCCCAGCAGCAGGTCGTGCAGCGTGCGCTTGCGGTCGGCAAACAGCGACACCAGAAGGACCAGCGGCGTCAGGATGACGTTGCCGGCCCAGAACAGCACCGAATGCACCACCGCCGTCAGCCCGTCGATGCGGGTGCCGTCCAGACGGTCGAGCCGGATCCCCATCATCTTCATGCCTGTCGTGGCCTGGTCGGCGCTGCCGAGCGTGTTCCAGATGTAGAGGATGGCGACGGCCGGCACGAGGACGGAAAACAGCATCCAGCCGAGGCCGAGCGTCAAAATCCCGAGGAAGAATACCAGGATAGCTAACGGAATGGTGAGCAGCGCGACGATGCAATAGTCGACGATGAAGGCGAGGACACGCCGCGTGCGCACGCCGTCATAGGCCCTGATATCATCGAGCCTGGAGGTGATGATTTCGCCGTCGAGAACGCGCGCGTTCATATCATTTCCTCGCAATCAGGCCCGGGCTAGGGTGCGGGGCCGCCTGGTTTTGAAATGGTGAAGTCTTGCGACGGAATCAAGGTCGGGCGTTTCCGCGGCATGCGGTGGGAACCGGCACCGGGCATAGCCCGAATCGGTTGAATTTGCAGCGCCGATGGCGTTAGCTTGCTGCAGCGCACCAAAGTGCAGGCGAGGGACGAGGCGACATGGATTACGACATGCTGGTCATCGGCAGCGGCCCTTCCGGGCGCCGCGCCGCGGTGCAGTCGGCCAAGCTCGGCAAATCTGTGCTGGTGTTCGACAGGGGCCGGCGCCTTGGCGGTGTTTCCGTGCATACCGGCACCATCCCGTCGAAGACGCTGCGGGAAACCGTGCTCAATCTCTCCGGCTGGCGCGAGCGCGGCTTCTACGGGCGCGGCTACCGGGTCAAGCAGGACATTTCGGTCGGCGATCTGATCGAACGCCTGCACAAGACGCTCGATCACGAGGTCGAGGTGCTGCAGCACCAGTTCATGCGCAACACGGTCAAGAGCGCGCGCCGCAGTCAAGTTTCTCGGGCCCAACAGAGCGAGCCTGACGACGGACACCGGCGACTATAGCGAAGTCGGTTTTGCGCACGCGCTGATCGCGGTCGGTACCCGCCCGCACCGGCCGCGCGATGTGCCTTTCGACAAGATCCGTATCTTCGACAGCGACGAGATGCTGGAGCTCGAGCGCTTGCCGCGGACATTAACGGTGATCGGCGCCGGCGTCATCGGCGTTGAGTACGCGACGATCTTTTCGGCGCTTGACGTGCCGGTGACGCTGGTCGAGCGGCGCAACACCACTCTCGATTTCGTCGACCGCGAGATCGTCGACGATTTCATGCATCAGATGCGTGACCGCGGCATGACGATCCGGCTTGGCAGTGCGATCAAGGAGATCGCCTCGAAACCCGACTACGCCGAGGTGACGCTTGCCGACGGCCGCACCATACGCTCGGAGATGGTGCTCTATGCCGCGGGGCGCAACGGCAATGTCGGCGCGCTCGGCCTGGACGTGGTCGGCATCGAGGCCGATTCCCGGGGCCGCATCAAGGTCGATCCGCAGACCTTCCGGACCAGCGCGCCGAACATCTATGCCGCCGGCGACGTCATCGGCTTTCCGAGCCTCGCCTCCACCTCGATGGAGCAGGGCAGGGTGGCCGCCTGCCACGCCTTCGGCGTGCCCTTGCCGCCGCCGCCGGAAACCTTTCCCTACGGCATCTACGCGGTGCCGGAAATCTCGACCGTCGGCCAGTCCGAGGAGCAGGTGCGCGAGAGCGGCGGCGCGTATGAGGTCGGCGTGGCGCGCTTCCGCGAAACCTCGCGCGGCCATATCATGGGCGTCAACACGGGCTTCCTGAAGCTTTTGTTTTCGATCAAAACGCGCCGGTTGCTCGGCGCGCATATCGTCGGCGAGGGCGCGACCGAACTGATCCATATCGGCCAGGCGGTGATCAATCTCGGTGGCACCGTCGATTTCTTCGTCAACAACACCTTCAACTATCCGACGCTGGCCGAAGCCTACAAGATCGCCGGGCTGGATGCCTGGAACCGGATGGGGCGAGGGTAAGATCTCGGCTCATCAATTTGCCTGCGCAATCGTGATTGCCGGGCCGGCCAGCCATTGCCTGACGATTTCAGCATCCCGATCGCCGATTTCATGGCCGGAGGCGATCGTGTGGGCCTCGACCTCGGCACCATGCCGGCAGAGCAGTCCGACCAGCGCGAGTGCGAAGGGCCCGTAGGTCAGGTCGGCGGCGCCGGATATGATTGCCACCCGTGCCTTGCGGAGGTCCGCCGGCGGTACCTCGTCCAGCACGGGCATGGGTCGCAGCAACGCCGCTCGGGCGATGAGCTGCGGATGCAGCAGCATCACGCTTGAAACCAGGTTGGCGCCGTTCGAATAGCCGAGAAAAATTGCCCGGGAGAGGACGAGGTCCTGGCGTTTCGCGACCTCGGTGATGAAGGCCGCGAAAGCGTCCGCCTCTTTGCGGATGCTACCCTGTTCGAAGCGTATGGGTGAGATCCGTCTGAACCAGCGGAAACCATCCTCCTGGGCGATACGGCCACGCACCGCCACCAGCACCGCGTGCGGCGCGATTTTCTGCCCCAGCGCCACCAGAGTCGTCTCCTCGACACCGGATCCATGCAGCAGAAAAAGGCATTCGCCGGTTGGTTCTGCTGGTCTGTAGAGGCGATAGAAAAACGGCAGGTCGCGCCGCAAAAAGCCGTCTTCCGGAGGTTTTTCGGCCATAGTTTCATCCTTTTGATTCCGCGTCGTTTTTGTTCGTTTGCCGGCTTCAAAACGGAATATTTTCGAGCTCCTTCAAAGTTGATTGAACCGGGCGCATTTCAGTCCGTTTGTTCGCCGATATGCTCCTGAGGGAGGAATCGAAGCGGTGCGTCCGGCGGTCGCATCGATTGCCGGCATGAACAACCAGCTTTGAGGCCTTTTTATCGATGACCATGCCAAATTCACCGGATCGCGTCACGCGTATCCCGGATCGCGTCACGCGTATCCCGGATCGCGGTATGCGTATCCCGGATACGCGTATCCCGGAACGCGATACGCGTATTGATGTGTTCCGCGCTCTCGCTCTGCTGATCATATTTGTCGACCATGTCCCGGGCACGGTTTTCGAAACCCTGACCTATAAGAATTTCGGGTTTTCGGATGCCGCGGAGGCCTTCGTGCTGATCTCCGGCATGTCCGTCGCGCTCGCCTACGGTTCGAAATTCCAACCCGGATACCGGCTCATGGCGACACTGAAATTGTGGCGCCGGTGTGCTCTATGTCGCCCACATCGTCACGACGATGGTGGTGGTGGCCATCTTCTGTGCGGCGGCGATGTTCGCGAAGCGGCCGGACATGCTGACGCTGATCAACATCGAGCCATTGATCAGGAACCCGCCGCAAGCGCTGATCGGCATCGCCACGCTTGGCCATCAGCTCGGCTACAATAACATCCTGCCGGTCTATGCGGTGCTGCTGCTGATGGCGCCAACCTTCCTGCTGTTCATCAGCCACAGGCCCCTGTCGGCGCTCGCCGTATCCGGAGTTCTGTGGCTGGTTGCGGGTATCTACCAGATCGCCCCGCCGAATTATCCCGAGCCGGGCTTCTGGTTCCTCAATCCGCTGTCGTGGCAGTTCCTCTTCAACATCGGCCTGGCGAGCATGCTGCATATCAGGCGCGGCGGCACCATTCCGGTCAATCGCTGGCTGGTCGGCGCCTCGGCGATCTATGTCGCGGCGGCGTTGGTCTGGGTGCACAGCCCGCGATGGGGGCACGTGTCGTGGCTGAACCTGCCCGTGGTGCTGACCGGCTTCGACAAGACGTTCCTGTCGCTGCCAAGGCTGCTGCACATCCTGGCAGTGAGCTACCTGATCGTGGCGTTTCCTTCTGTCTCGAACCTGTTCCGCACCAGCCGCGATCATCCGCTCGCCATATTGGGCAAACGATCGCTGCCGGTTTTCATCGCCGGCACGGTGATGGCCATGGGGGCGCAGGTGATGAAGCTGATCAACCCGGGCGGATTTGCCTCTGACAGCTTGCTGATCGCCGCCGGCATAGCCATGCAGTTCGCGCTCGCCTATTATCTCGAATGGCTGTCGGGTATTGGGCGGTCGGGCAAGAGCAGGCCGGTCCGCAGCGAGGCGCCGCCTGTTCATACGTCCTTTGGGGTGGGAGCCATGGCGACCACCAACCCGTAGACGTTCGGGCTCAGGCTGTTTTGGGTGGCGGCCCGGAAGATGCCCTGACGACAAGCTCGACGCCGAGCCTCTCGCGCCGCACCATGCCGTCGAAATCGAGGATCGTTCGCGCCGCCCGGCGGCCGATCTCGGCGATCGGCTGGGCGATCGTGGTGAGCGGAGGATCGCAAAGCGCCGCCTCAGGCACGCCGTCGAAGCCGATGACCGAGACGTCGCCGGGAACGGCCAGACCCCGCGCGGTCAGCCATTCGATCGCGATCATGGCCATCCGGTCCGACATCGCCAGGATTGCGGTCGGCGGCTCGCCGCCTGCGAAGATCGCCTCGAGGCCAGCCCTAGTGCTGGCTTCGTCGTTTTCGGTCTCGTATACCGGAATCCCGGCGGTATCGACGCCGAACCGGGAAAGCGCCTCGAAATAGCCGACGAGGCGATCGCGCGTGCCGGGGTAAACGGCCGTCCGAACCTGCTCCGGCGAGACAGGACCGGTCCTGTCGTCGGCGAAAGGCAGCGACAGAACGGCGAAGCGCCGATGGCCAAGCTCGGCAAGATGATGCGCCGCCAAGCGGGCGCCGGCGACATTGTCGACGCCGATTGCCGAAACAGTGTCGTCGTCGAAGCCGAGCTCAAGCGCGACAAAGGGGAGTTTGCGTTCGCGCGTCAGTTCGACAAGGCGTGAGCCGCCCTCAATGCAGAACAGGATGAAGCCGTCGACCAGCGCGCTCTGGATATTCCAGGCAAGCTTCTCCTGATTACCAGCCGATACCAGCGCGATGCCGGCGCCGGTGGCGTCACATGCCTCGGAAATTCCGGCCATCATCGCGCGGGCAAAGGGATCTTCGAAGAAATAGGACAGCGGCTCGGTCGTGGCGACGCCGATCGCGTTGACCTTGCCGGCGCGCAGCAGCCGACCCTTCGGGTCGGGGCCCGCATAGCCCATCGCCTCGGCCGCTGCCTTGACCCGCTCGCGGACTTCTTCGCGTACGATCTCGGGACGGCTGAACACGTTGGAAGCAGTGCCGTGCGAGACTCCGGCGGCTTTGGCGATGTCGGCCAGCCGGACGGGTCGTGTATTGCCTTCGGTGGATGACGCCATTTTTCTGCCTCCGGATTGCTATCTAGCATCTTTGTTGGATCGATTCAAATTTTGCTTGACATTGGTGCGGTTGGGTGTATTTTTGAACCGATCCAAGTCTGCCGCCAACTGTGGATTGGATCGATTCAGGAAGGAGAGAGCCATGCACCCCGTCAATTATCTGTTTGAAGACATCTATCGCAACGACTGGAGCATTACTTCCAACGCGGTGACCCGGACACGTCGCGGCAGCGCCGGTCCGTGGATCCGCGACCTGCGTTTTCTCGTGGACCGTAAGCGGAGCTGACCGGCAGTGCTTTTTCATGCCTGTCGATTGGATCGATTCAAGTTTGAAGAGGAACCAAGCCATGCATCCGATCAATCATCTGTTCGAAGACCTCTATCGCAACTACTGGGGCATCTCGCCCGCCACCGATCGGCCGGAGCGGCGCCGCCTGCCAAGCCGGCGGCACGCAATCGCGACCTGCCGATCCGGCCAGAACGCCGGCAAGATTGGCCATCGTCTGACTGACCGTCGTTTGGCGGACCCGGCCGATTGCCTGCAAGCGCCGCACTTTGAGGTCGTGAGGGCTACCCAACCGAGCTCTCCCGCTGGATACGGGAATGCCGTCTCAGGAGCGCGGGCGCACCAGCGCCGAGGCTGCAACCGCCAGCCAGCCGGCGATGAGCAAGGTGCCGCCGATCGGTGCCGACATCGGGAAAAGCCGCGAGCCGAGGAAGTCCCGGGCAAGCAGATCGCCGCAGAACAATACAAGCCCGACAAGAAGAATAAGGCTTGCGGTTTGCAGGATCCGGTTTGCGCCGACGAGGCCGACGGCAAGAAAGACCGGCGCATGCATGAGCAGGAACGACGCTGCCGTGCCGACGAAAGCGCCGCCCAGATGTGCCGCCGCGGCGGAGAGCGCCACGCCGGCCGCGCCGCACAGGCCGCAGACGAAAACGAGGATGCGGCCGCTGCCGCTTGCTGGGTGCTCGGCCGTGCTCATGTCTCTGGTCCCCGTGAAGCAGTGATAGCCCGCAAACGGTGTCAGGATTTGCCCGCCTGCACCAGCATGTCGCGTGCGCGGCGTGACTGGACCAGCCAGTTATACGCCGCTCCGCCCGCCATCAGCACGGACGTGCCGAGAAATACCGCCCGCATGCCGAAATGACCGCCGACGAAGCCACCGAGCAGCGGCCCGGCGACCTGTCCGACATATTGCGCCGAGATCGACAAGCCCAGCACATTGCCGCCGACGCCGTCCGGAACATTATGGCGGATGACGCTGGTGATGCAGGGCAAGAGGCCGCCAAGCGCCAGCCCCATCAGGAAACGCAGACCGACGAGCTGCCAGCCCTGCGTGACGAAGGCCTGCGGGATCAGCAGCAGCGCCGAGACGGCAAGCGCCCCAATGATGACGTTCCAGTGCCCGACGCGGTCGGCGAGCTTGCCGAGCCGCGAGGCCGACAGGATGGCGCCAAGTGCTGCCGCCGACATGACGACGCCGGAGGTCAGTGTTAGCAGGCTTTGATTCTCGATGAGCTGCTGCACGTAGACCGTGATGATCGGCTCGATCGACATGGTGGCGAAGCTCAACAGCGTGCCGGTCGCCAGCATGGCGATGACGGGGCGTTTGTCGGAGATTTGCGACCAGCCACCTTTCGGCTTCTCAGTCGGTGCTGATTTGTCGGCTGCCGGGCGAGGGTTTTCCTTGATGAGAAAAGTCGTTGCCAGGAACGCCAGGAAAATGACGCTGCCGGCGAGCAGGAAGGTGGCGCGGATGCCGATCAAGGGCGGCAGCGCGCCGCCGAGCAGGGGGCCGACGAGCGCGCCGGCGGTGATGCCGGCCGCCAGCACGCCGAGCGCCCAGCCCGACCGGTCCTTCGGCGTCTGCATGGCGACCAGAATGGTCGAACCCGAGGAATAGCCGCCGGCGAAACCGATCAGCAGGCGCAGCAGCACCAATTGCCAGACAGTCTCCACCATGCCGGTCAGCGACATGCAGACCGCCATGCCGAAACTGGCGCGCACCAGCATCAGCTTGCGGCCGTAGCGGTCGCCCAGCCGCCCCCACAGCGGCGCCACCAGCGCGGCGGCGAAGAACGTCGCGCCATAGGCGATGCCGGACCACTGCACGATCGCCGCGTGCCCCTCGGCACCCAGCTGTTCGACATAAAGCGGCAGGAAGGGCAACAGCAGGGTCATGGCGACAAGCGTGCTGAACGAGCCGGCAAAGCACACGGCGAGATTGCGGCGCCAGTGGATGTTGTGGGTGCCTTGCGTGGCAGGGGTGGTGTCTTGCGGCATGTCATGTCCTGTCGGGCAAGTCTGTCGGCGGCTTGCTGTGGATACCGTCTTGGGATACCAAGATGGTATCCGTCATGGACGCAAGCCCGGCCGCTGTCAATGCGGCCACTTTCAAACGTAATCGGCAAACGCTGGCCAGCGACCGATCGCCGAAACAAATGGCCAGGACGGAACCGCCATGTCGCAGATGCAGAATGTCGAAAAGCAGCTTCGGGAGATGATCCTCGGCCTCGAGATCGGCCCCGGCGAGCGGCTGACGGAACGCTGGATCGAAAGCCGCTTCGGGGCATCGCGCACACCGGTCAGGGCAGCATTGCTGCGGCTCGACACGGAAGGTCTGGTCTGCCGCGACGGGCGCGGCTGGACGGTATCGCCAATCAACCTCGCCGAGCTCGAGCAGATCGCCGTCTGCCGCGAGGCGGTCGAGGTCGCGGCAGTCAAGCTGACCTGTGCCTTGGAGGACAGGAGCGCCGTCGACGTCATCGAGGCGATGCTGGACTCCTGCGACGCCGGCACCCTGCGCGAGGAATGGCATCGCGTCGGCATGGATTTTCACATCGAGCTGGCACGCCTGTCCGGCAACGAGTTCCTGGTCAGGGCGGTCCGCGATGCCATGACGCGCCTGTCGCGGGCGCGTTGGCTGGAGGTGCGCGACGAGGCGGCACTCGGCCGTGCCTGGGCCGAACACCGTGCCATTCTGGCAGCGGTGCGGGCCGGCGATGCCGACGCGGCGGCACACCGGCTTTCGGCCCATATCGTTGGCAGCCGCGACCGGCTGGTGACGTCATTACACAATGACCGGCGCGGTCTGCGTGCCAGGGGATTTGCCGTCGTCGCGGCGTGATTGCTGAGGGCAACCACTTTCGCCCTCGCTTCGCGAGCGCCGATGGCGTAAGAGCGGCGATGGAAAACAACCGATTTGAAACACCCGTGACCGTCAAGTCGGGCGCGGAGGGAACCACTCAGCTCTTGCGTACGGCCCGCGAGGCTTCCGATTACCTCCTCAACAGCTGGCCCGGCAAGCGCAGTCCAAAGCACCGCGAAGCGCTGCAGGCCTGCCATGATGCGCTGGCCGGTGACAAACCGGCGATGACCGCAAGGCGTGCCTTCATTGCCGCCGCGCGCGAAGTGAACGTGTTCGTCAGCGACAAGGCTCCGGCCTGAAAACGCAGCGGGATTCCTAGGCCAAATCCTATCCGCCTCGCGGGCCGGACGCGTTTTACTCTGCCGTTTCCGTTTCGGTCTCGGACGTGGTCTCGTCTTCGGGCTTCGTACGTTCCTTGGCTGCGACCTTGGCTGCCTGCTTTTCCGCCTTCTTGGCAGCTTTCTGCCGGTCGCGTTCCTTGCGTTCTTGGCCGTAATTCGGTGCTCGCGCCATATCTCTTCCTTTCACAATCCCAAAGGTTCTTAGCTCTGCCTAGGAGCATTGGGCTACAAACACAACACCGCAAAGGGCGATCGGCTCCATAGACAGCCGGCAGGCTGGCTGAACACGGTTCCGTGGCTTGCAAGATGGCTGGCACAATGGTGTAGGGGGGACCGGGGGCAAATCACAAGCGCATCCGCCCTCGATGGATCGCCAGCAATATTTTCGTGACCTGATCACGCTCCAATCCGAGTTGATCAAGCTGCAGTCCTGGGTGGCATATCACAAGATGAAGCTGGTGGTGGTTTTCGAGGGCCGCGACTCGGCCGGCAAGGGTGGCGTTATCAAGCGTATCACCCAGCGGCTCAATCCGCGCATCTGCCGTGTCGTTGCCTTGCCGGCGCCGACTGAGCGCGAGAAGTCGCAATGGTACTTCCAGCGCTACGTCCCGCATCTGCCGGCAGGCGGCGAGATCGTCCTGTTCGACCGCTCCTGGTACAACCGCTCCGGCGTCGAAAGGGTGATGGGATTTGCCGAACCGGATCAGGTCGAGGAGTTCTTCCGCGACGTGCCGGAGTTCGAGCGCATGCTGGTCCGCTCCGGCATAACGCTGGTCAAATACTGGTTCTCCATCACCGACGAGGAACAGCAGATGCGCTTCCAGATGCGCATCCATGATCCGATGAAGCAGTGGAAGCTGTCGCCGATGGACCTGCAGTCGCGCGTGCGCTGGGAGCATTATACCAAGGCCAAGGAAGAGACGTTCGCCCGCACCAACATCCCCGAAGCCCCCTGGTTCATCGTCGAGGGCAACGACAAGAAGCGGGCGCGGCTGAACTGCATCGATCATCTCCTCAAGCAAATGCCTTATGAGGAGGTGCCGCACGAAGAGATCACGCTACCCGACCGCGTCTTCAATCCCGAATACGAGCGCCAGGTGCTGCCGCGCGAGCTGTATGTGCCGGAGAAGTATTGATCATCTGGGACTGCTAAAGGCCCGGACGGGCGGCATTCCTTCGCGGCGCAGAGGGCTGCGCCCGCAGTGAGAACTACGCGCGCTTGATGATGACGTGCGTGGCATTCGGCGTCGCGACCTGCTCGCTGCACCGGTAGCCGAGCTTGAGCATGTCGAGGCCGGCAAAAAGGTGCTCGCCTGAGCCGAGCAGCATCGGCGATATCGCCAGATGCATGTCGTCGATGAGCTTTTCCCTCAGATATTGCCGGATCGTGGCGACGCCACCACCCAGCCGTACATCCTTGCCATCAGCCGCTGCTTTCGCCTGTTCCAGCGCCGAGTGAATGCCGTCGGTCACGAAATAGAAGGTCGTGCCGCCCTCCATGACAATGGGCTTCCGAGGATGGTGGGTGAGCACGAAGACCGGAACATGGTAGGGCGGATTGTCTCCCCACCAGCCTTTCCAGCTCTCGTCCTTCCAGGGTCCGCGGATCGGTCCGAACATATTCCGTCCCATTATCCACGCGCCGATATTATCGAAGCTGCGCGCCACGAAGCCGTCGTCCGTGTCCGTGGTGCCGCGATCTTCGCCAGACATGTTGCGGAAGGTTCGGGTGCCGAACATCCAGTTGTGCAAGGCTTCCCCGCCGACGCCCAGCGGCTCTTTCAGGTCCTGGTCGGGACCGGCGCCATAACCGTCAATTGACAGGGTGAAAGCGTTGACACTCAGCTTGGACATGACTGCCTCCTCTAAATCAATTGTGAAATGCAAGCAGTTTTGTTTTAACTAAACTGATTGCATTTTGCAATCGGTATTTTGGATCGCGCCGAGCGATGGGCGGCTCGTTTGGGCCAGCCGCATCAGGATCACAGCCAAGACGAGTGACTGCAACGGCAGTTACTTGCATATTCGTGACGCAAAATGTTGCCTATTCCCGAATCTGTTTCCAGGGAATTTCTGGAGCAAGAGCGATCAAATCGTCCGGGATGTGCCGGGCGGCTTCGGAAATAATCTCGATGCCGCGCTCCACGCCATGATGGAGCAGCCAGTCATCCCGAAAGTCATCCAGAGTCTTGCCGGCGGTGCAGCGCTGATGCCATCCAAAGCCGCTATGATCTCGGCTAGGATCGGCTCAATTCGGCGGACTGCCATCAAAAATACGCGCACGGCCGATTGTTCGATCTCGGCCTTCAACATAGGATGAAGACTGTCCCGTGTGGTGATGTCGATTTCCGTTGACATCTTCTCTTCCAGAAATTGCTTGATGCTGACCAGATCGATCAGAGAGAAGCGCCGCGCCGGATCATAGTCGATGAACAGATCAAGATCGCTGTCCGGCTGTGCATCGTCCCGCGCCGCCGACCCGAACAGATAAAGCGAAGTCGCGCCCATGCCTTTGATGGCATCTGCGTTCCTCTGCAACCGTTCGATGACCTCATCCCTGCTCATGGGTTCATTCTAGCGGATGCATCAAAATCCCAAAATGATTGCGAGTACCTACCCCTTCAGCATCGCCGCCACTTCGGGCGCGAAATAGGTGAGAATGCCGTCGCAGCCGGCGCGCTTGAAGGCTAGCAGCGATTCCAGCATCGCCTTGTCGCCGTCGATCCAGCCATTGGCGGCGGCCGCCTTGATCATCGAATATTCGCCCGACACCTGATAGGCGAAGGTCGGCATCCGGAATTCGTCCTTCAGCCTGCGGATGACGTCGAGATAGGGCAGGCCGGGCTTGACCATCAGCATGTCGGCGCCCTCGGCGAGGTCCTGCTCGGCCTCGCGCACCGCCTCGTCGGAATTTGCGTGGTCGAGATAATAGGTCTTCTTGTCGCCCTTGAGCAGGCCGGCGGTGCCGACCGCCTCGCGATAAGGTCCATAGAAGGCGGAAGCAAATTTCGTCGCATAGGACATGATCGCCACATCCTGAAAACCATTGGCGTCGAGCGCATCGCGGATGGCGCCGATGCGGCCATCCATCATGTCGGACGGGGCGATGATATCGGCGCCGGCCGCCGCCTGGATGACGGCAGCCGCCGTGACCTGCTCCACCGTCTGGTCGTTGACGATGATGCCGTCGCGCAAGATGCCATCGTGGCCGTGCGAGGTGAAGGGATCGAGCGCCGCATCGGTGATGATGCCGATCTCGGGCACCGCGTGCTTGATGGCACGCGTGGCGCGATTGATGACGTTTTCTGGATCGAGGATATGCGAACCGGTCTGGTCGCGCAGGCCGAGCTCGACATTGGGGAAGGTGGCGATCGCCGGAATGCCGAGTTTTGCCGCGCGTTCGGCTTCCTTGACGGCGAGGTCGAGCGACAGGCGGAAGACGCCGGGCATGGCGGCGATCGGCTCGCGGATATTTTTCCCATCGACGACGAAGATCGGCCAGATCAGGTCGTCGACGCTCAGCCGGTTCTCCTGGACGAGGCGGCGCGACCAGTCGGCCTTGCGCATGCGGCGCAAGCGGCGGCTGCCGGTGATCTCGTCGACGCTGCGCGCGCCGGCAGGCTTTGCTGGGGTGAATTTGTTCATCGCCAAAACTCCGGATCGGCCGGCTTTTACCACGAGCCTCCGCCGCTGACCAATGCGACACGATTGTGCCAGGCCGTCGTCACCTGGATATCGGTATACCTATTCCGGCTGGCCGTTGCCGGACAGGATTTGCGCCGCTCCCCGCATGGCGACGCGGAATGCCTCGTCGAAACTGACGCCGCGCACCTGCCAGCTATAGGTCCTGCCGCCCGTGGCAAGCCGCCAGTCGGCGTTCCAGCCCAATTCCTTGTCGCTCCAGACGATGCTGCCGGCAAGCGCCTGGTCGGCGCCAGCCAGTTTGGCGGCCTTGTCCAGGGCCGTCATATCCATCTCGTGCAGCGCCTTGTCGTCGAGGCCGAATTTGGAGAGCAGCGAGGCCTTGGGAAATGCGATCTGCATCGCCAGCGGGTCGGCAGCATTCACGAACGATTCGCGCATCGGTGCGCCGCGCTCATCGACGGCGATCAGCATGAAATGCCTTGCGCCTCGCTCCGTTGCGAGAAAGATCGCCAACCGCGGCCGCTCGGCAAGCCACGGCCGGCTGCCGAGCGATGCGAGGACTGGGTCGATTTCGGCGGGTTTGTAGAGGCAGGGAAGATCGCGCGGCCGGTCATGCGTCCCTTGTTCGTCGTGGATCGGAATGCCTTCCATCCTGTCGCGATAGCGGAATTCGGCAACGAAGCTGCCGGCCTTGTCGGCAATCCAGCCATTTCAGGCTTTTTCGGCAGCCGCTGATCGCCGGAGACCCTGACCAGAACCGCATCCAGGCAAGCCTTGAAGCCGATCTGGCGGTTTTCTTCGCCCTGTCCAGTGACGATGGTGTTTGGCGCGATAGAGGTCGTCCCCGGCCAACGCGGGACGAGCGGTCGCGCATACCATCAGGCCGATCGCCAATAGGGCAAGACGCGAAAATCCAAGCATGGCTCGACGTCCGGTTTGAAGTCCTCATGAAAAGGGTTGATTCTAGCATCGGCCGCTGGCGTTGGCCAAGGCGGCAGGATTGCCCTTGGCATTGACGCAGCCATGCGCCACGCTTTAGCACTTCAGTCCCGGCGGCACGGGGGAGGGATTCTTAGGCGATGGATTTTGGCGGCGGCAACGAGATCCGCTTCGAACGATTGGGCAGGGCCGGCATCGTCACGCTGGCGCGGCCGCAGGCGCTCAATGCTGTCACCCATCGCATGGTCAAGGCGCTCGACAAGTCGCTGCGCGCCTGGGAGCGGGACGACGGCGTCGATGTTGTCGTCGTCAAGGCCGAGGGCCGGGCGTTTTCGGCCGGCGGCGACATCCTCCACATCTACGAGGCCGGCCGGGCCGGAAAGCCGCCGGTCGATTTCTTCGCCGACGAATACCGGCTGAACGCCCGCATCGCGCGGTTTGAGAAACCCTATGTCGCCCTGATCGACGGCATCGTCATGGGCGGCGGCGTCGGCATCTCGTTCCACGGCTCGCAGCGGGTGCTGACCGAGAACGCCCAGTTCGCCATGCCGGAAGTCGGCATCGGCTTTTTCCCGGATGTCGGCGCCAGTCATCTGCTGCCGAACCTTGGCGGCAGCTTCGGCATGTATCTGGCCCTGACCGGAAACCGCATCCGCTATGGCGACGCTTTGTGGTCGGGCCTGGCGACGCATACGATCAAGGCGCAGGACCAAGCCGGTTTTCTCGACCGGCTGGTCGCGACCGGCGACCCGGAATCGGCGTTGCGCGGCTTTTCCACCCCGGCCCGGCGCGAGACGGACAGTTCGACGCTGGAAGCGATCGCCCGCCATTTCGCGCAACCGTCGCTGGGTGACGTCATCGGCAGCCTGGAGCGCGCCGCAGCCGCCGATGCGTTCGCGGCAAAGACGCTGGCGACGATCCGCACCCGCTCGCCGACCAGTCTGCATGTCGCCTGGCGCGAGATCAGCGCCGGATTGACGCTGTCGATGGACGAGTGCATGCGGATGGAGTTCCGCATCCTCAACCGCATGCTTGCGGGCCACGATTTCTACGAAGGCATCCGCGCCGCCATCATCGACAAGGGCTCGACGCCGCAATGGCGGCCGGCAAGCATCGATGCGATCAGCGCTGCCGACGTCGATGCCTATTTCGCTCCGCTCGGCGATGGGGAACTCGAACTGTGAGCGACGTCACGTCGAGACGCGTCGTGCTCCAGCCCTCGACGGTCGAGGTCATCTTCGCTTGGTTCCAGCGCGTCATATCGGGCTATTGCCTGTTGTTCGGGATTTTGTACTGGATCCGGCTGATCGGCTTCTATCCCGGCTCGTTGTGGCGCTTCGACCTGATGCCGGTGCATTGGCAGGTGGCGGCGGTGACGCTCGCCGTCTTCTTCCCCTTCGCCGCCGCCGGTCTGTGGATGCTGGCCTCCTGGGGTCCGGTGATCTGGTTCATCTGCGCGGCAACCGAGATCGTCATGTATGCCGGCTTTCCCGAGCTCTTCGGGCACCAGCCGCTGATCCTCGCCTCGCATGCGGCGGTAGCGCTGCTCTACATCGTCTTTCGCGTGGTGATCTGGATGCAAAAGCGCCAGAGCCGGCAATAGAGCATCGGACCGATGCTCAACAAGAATGGCGCCGCGCGTCCTGTTGTACGCGCAAAGGAGGCTCTAATTCGCGTCGGCTTCCGCCCGGAATCATTGGCTAAATCTTTAGGTTAATCATCCTTGTTCGGGTGACCCTTCGTTAAGCCTCTTTCGAAACCTGTTACCGGTAAGCTCTTGTTAGCCCTAGCGTTTAAGTCGAATTTTATGAGTATTCGATAGTGTCGCGATCAAGGTGAAAAACAAAAAATCACCAGGCGACAAACGAGAGGCAAAGACAATGATCAATTCCCGTCCGGCGGCGAAGACCGCCAACGTATCCGATGACCGCCGCGAGGCGATCCGTTCGCTGTATATGGAATCGCTGCAGCTGGTGGAGCGGCTGCACCGCCGCCTGCTTGACGTGATCAAGGACGAATTCGACCGCAACGGCCGTTCCGACATCAACGCTATCCAGGCGCTGCTGCTCTTCAACATCGGCAATTCGGAGCTGACTGCCGGCGAACTGCGCTCGCGCGGCTACTATCTCGGATCGAACGTCTCCTACAATCTGAAGAAGCTCGTCGATCTCGGGTTCATCAACCACCAGCGCTCGCGCATCGACCGTCGTTCGGTGCGGGTCTCGCTGACGCCGAAGGGCAGTGAGGTGGCGGAAGTCGTCGCCGGCCTCTACGAGCGCCATGTCGGCTCGATCGAGCAGGTCGGCGGTATCAACACGGAAGAATTCAAGCAGATGAACCGCGCCCTGCAGCGGCTGGATCGGTTCTGGAACGACACGATTGCGTATCGGATGTAAGGCATATCCGCAGCATGTATGGGAACCCCGCGACAGAAGCGCGGTCGGGGAGCGACCCAAAAGACCGGTGCCGAAAAGCACCGGTCTTTCCGTTTCGTCACGCCAGCCGATCCAAATCGCGGTCAGGGCCACGTTGCCGCCATATTCCCGGTGAAAGCGAGAATGCAGGTGATGTTGCGGCGAAGCCAAACGTCTCCCCGAACGCGCGTCGCGCCCGGCGCGTTCTCATACATAAGCAATAGGGGCCATGGTTGGCTAATTGTTAAGGACGCCACCCTAGAGTGCGGGCGGGATCGCCCGGTGAAAAAACTGTTACAGGAATGTCTGGAGCGTACATGAGAACCAGTCGCCGTTTCTTCCTTTCCGGAGCCTCCGCGTTGGCCGCGACGATGATTGCCGGTGGCGCCAGCGCGCAGGACGTGATCGCGGATATCCTGAAATCCTCCGGCCGCGGCAACTGGAACGACCAGTTCGACGCCCGCGCCAGCCAAGGCGGCAAGGTGGCCTCGACGCTGCCGATCGTCAGCTTGCAGACCGTTGCGTACACCGAGCAGGCGATAGCGCAGTATCAGAATATTGTCGCGCAGGGTGGCTGGGAGCGGGTTCCGGACACTAAGAAATTGCAGCTCGGCGTCATCGATCCGGACGTGGTGCCATTGCGCAGGCGCTTGATGATTTCGGGCGACCTGGCGCAGAGCGCCGGCCTTTCAGAGGCCTTCGATTCCTATGTCGATGCGGCGGTCAAGCGCTTCCAGGCGCGCCACGGCCTGCCTTCCGACGGGACCTTGGGCCAATATACCTATGCGGCGATGAATGTTTCGGCGCAGGTCCGGCTTGGCCAGTTGCAGACCAATCTGCAGCGGCTGAACGAACGCGCCGGCACGCTGGGCAACCGTTATGTGTTGGTCGACATCCCGGGCGCCCAGATCGAAGCGGTCGAGAACGACCGCGTCGTGCTGCGCCACACCGCCGTCGTCGGCAAGATCGACCGCCAGACGCCGATCGTCGATTCCAAGATCAACGAGATCATCGTCAATCCCTACTGGAACGCGCCGGTATCGATCGTGCGCAAGGATATCATTCCGCTGATGCGGAAGGACCCCAACTACCTCAAGGACAGCAACATCCGCCTGTTCGCACCGGATGGCAGCGAGGTCGATCCGCTGACCGTCGACTGGTCGACCGACGACGCGGAGAAATACCGCTTCCGTCAGGATCCGGGCGCCGGCAACGCGATGGCCTCGGTCAAGATCAATTTCCCGAGCCCGGACGGCGTTTACATGCACGACACGCCGCAGCAAAGCCTGTTCGGCAAGATGATGCGCTTCGATTCCTCGGGCTGCGTGCGCGTCCAGAACGTACGCGACCTCGTCACCTGGATCCTGCGCGACACGCCGGGCTGGAACCGCCAGTATTTTGAGTCGGCGATCAAGAGCGGCGAGAACATCCCGGTGCAGGTCACCAATCCGGTGCCGGTCTATTTCCTCTACATCTCGGCCTGGTCGACGGGGCCTGGCGTCGTGCAGTTCCGCGACGACATCTATGGGCTCGACGGAGCCAACGAGCTGCAGATCACCTCTGCGCTCTAAGCGACTGATTTTTTTTCTGAAAGGCCGCCGGTGAGGGCGGCCTTTTGTATCCGGCTGGAGGGCGCGCTTCGCGCGGGTCCGGAGAGCGCCGTTCGGTACAGAGCCATGCAAGTCGCCATCTTCATCCTGGTCGTGCTCGTCTTCGTCGCGGTTTCCGGCGCGCTGGTCCGGCTGGTACGGGTGCCGTTGCCGGTGCTGCAGATTGCCATAGGTGCCGCACTAGCCTGGCGGATGCGCGGCATCCATGTCGAGACGACCCCGAGCTTTTCTGCTGGTGTTTCGGCGCGGCCAAGGCCGCCATTGCCCGCATCGAGAGCATCGCCGGAGCGGAAGACGGGGACGAAGGCGAGGTGCCCGGCGCCCGGCTCGCTGCGGCCGACAGCATTGTTGCCGGCTACCGCCGCCGCATCGCCGCCTCCGACGAGGCTGACGAAGCACGCACTGAAGCCCGTGAAGCCGGACGGCTGGAGCTCGAAATGAGGCTCTCCGGCATCCAGGCCGAGCGAGCGGCCGTGCGCGCCATGTTTCGCAGCCGTGAGATCAACGACCATACGATGCAGGCGCTGTTGATCGAGATCACGCTCACCGAGGCCTTGCTGAACGGCCGGCAGGCGAGGAAATAGGTGGCTCTTTGGCCTCGCTGCCGCAATCCGACCAGCAAATTTCGCGCCGCAAACGTGGCGGGGCGAAAGCAACTGTGTTAATGGCGCGGCAGACCCCCCGGACGACAAGGATCTCAAGCATGGCAACAGCAGCGGCAGTGTCGAACAAATTCGAATCCTTCTTCGAAACCACGCTTGCCGATGCCGATCCGGAGATTTTCGGCGCGATCCGCAACGAACTCGGCCGCCAGCGCCACGAGATCGAGCTTATCGCATCGGAAAACATCGTCTCCCGCGCCGTGCTGGAAGCGCAGGGCTCGATCATGACCAACAAATACGCCGAGGGCTATCCGGGCAAGCGCTACTATGGCGGCTGCCAGTTTGTCGACGTGGCCGAGGACCTGGCCATCGAGCGCGCCAAAAAACTCTTCGGCTGCAACTTCGCCAACGTCCAGCCGAATTCCGGCAGCCAGATGAACCAGGCGGTGTTCCTGGCGCTGCTGCAGCCCGGCGACACCTTCATGGGGCTCGACCTCAATTCCGGTGGCCACCTGACGCACGGTTCGCCGGTCAACATGAGCGGCAAATGGTTCAAGGTCGTTTCCTACGGCGTGCGCAGGGACGATCATCTGCTCGACATGGATGCGATCGAGAAGACCGCGCACGAGACCAGGCCGAAGCTGATCCTGGCCGGCGGCACCGCCTACTCGCGCGTCTGGGACTGGAAGCGCTTTCGCGAGATCGCCGACTCGATCGGCGCCTATCTAATGGTCGACATGGCGCATATTGCCGGTCTGGTCGCCGGCGGCGTGCATCCGTCGCCGCTGCCATATGCCCATGTGGTCACCACCACCACGCACAAGTCGCTGCGCGGCCCGCGTGGCGGCATGATCCTGTGCAACGACGAGGACATCGCCAAGAAGATGAACTCGGCGGTGTTTCCGGGCCTGCAGGGCGGGCCGCTGATGCATGTCATCGCCGCCAAGGCGGTGGCCTTCGGCGAAGCGCTGAAGCCGAGCTTCAAAGTCTATGCCGAGAGTGTTGCCGCCAATGCCAAGGCGCTGGCTTCCAGTCTGCAGGAAACCGGTCTCGACATCGTCTCCGGCGGCACCGACAACCATCTGATGCTGGTCGACCTGCGCCCGAAGAACGCCACAGGCAAACGCGCCGAGGCAGCGCTTGGCCGCGCCAACATCACCTGCAATAAGAACGGCATCCCTTTCGATCCCGAAAAGCCGTTCGTCACCTCGGGCGTGCGCCTCGGCACGCCGGCCGGCACCACGCGCGGCTTCGGCCAGGCCGAGTTCCGCGAGATCGGCAAGCTGATCGCCGAAGTGCTGGACGGGCTCAAGGCCGCGAATTCCGACGAAGGCAATGCAGCCGTCGAAGCAGCGGTGAAGGCGAAGGTGGCCGCGCTGACGGATCGTTTTCCGCTCTATCCCTATCTCGGTTGAGCTCACGCAAAGTGTCGTCCCTTATCGGCCGGACGAGAAGCACTGTTTCAGTGGGGACGGAGTCCGGACAGGAGCCTTGACGATGATGCAGATTTTCCGTGTCGCTGGCTTTGCCGCGTTTGGCGCGTTGGCGACACTGACCACCTTGCCGCTGTCCGCCGCCTTGGCACAGTCCGCGCCTACCCCAGCCGCACCGAAGACGGAAACCTTCGGCAAGTGGTCCACCACTGTGGACGAGATCGATACCGGTGAGGATCTGCGCAAGACCTGCGTTGCCTCGACCGCCTTTCTCGACGCAAGCGGTGCCAGCGGCACTCTCACGCTCGCCATTTCGAACGGTGATGCGTTGCCGCCCAACGACTATCCGACCCTTCTCATTGCCATGAAAAACAAGGATTTGCCAACTGGCAAGAACATGCCGGCGGTGTTCGGCGACAGCAACGGCAAGGTCAAGGCGACCGTCGATACCATGGCCGGTGCCGGCGGAAAATGGATGTTGAACAACAAGCCCGAGATCAGCCTGGCGCTGCTGCGTGCCATGCGTCGCGCCAGCGCACTCGACGTCACCTTCGCCGACACGCCGGTCGCGACGGTATCGATGGACGGCTTCACCAAGGCCTATCGCAGCCTCGGCGTGTCATGTGGGTTCCCGACCAGTGACGTCGCTCCGTAATCGGCCGGTGTTGCCGTCTGGTATGATGCTGGCAATTTTTCTCGCACCTCGCTATTTCTGAGGCGCGCGAGGCCATCTCCCATACTTTGCCATCGCCGCAAAAACCTCTAAGCCTTTCGCTCCACGAGAATCGCGAACACAAGGCTGTCCATGCGCTGTCCCTACTGCCAGTCCGAAGATACGCAGGTGAAGGATTCGCGCCCCGCGGAAGATGGCGCGGCGATCCGCAGGCGGCGCGTCTGCCCCGATTGCGGCGGCCGCTTCACCACCTTCGAACGTGTGCAGTTGCGCGACCTCGTGGTGGTGAAGAAATCCGGGCGCAAGGTGCCGTTCGACCGTGACAAGCTGCTGCGCTCGGTCGAGATCGCGGTGCGCAAGCGCAATGTCGATCCCGAGCGCATCGACCGCGCGGTGACCGGCATCGTGCGCCAGCTCGAAAGCTCGGGCGAGACCGAAGTCGCCTCGGGCGAGGTCGGCCGCCTGGTGATGGAGGCGTTGAAATCGCTCGACGACGTCGCTTATGTCCGCTTCGCTTCGGTCTATCGCAATTTCCGCGAGGCCAAGGATTTTCACGACGTGCTGGGTGAGCTCAAAGGTGACGAGCCCAAGGAAGAGGACGCCGGCTGAGCATGGCAAGACACAGCCAGGCCGAACAAGAGGTTCTTGATCGCCGCTTCATGGCCGCGGCGCTCCGCCTTTCGCGGAAAAATGCCGGGCGGACCTCGACCAATCCTTCCGTCGGCACGCTGATCGTGCGCGACGACGGCACCGGGCCGATGATCGCCGGTACCGGCGTCACCGCTGTCGGCGGCCGGCCGCATGCCGAGACCGAGGCGCTGGCCGAGGCCGGCGAGCTCGCACGCGGCGCCACCGCCTATGTCACACTGGAGCCCTGCGCCCACCATGGCCGCACGCCGCCTTGCGCCAGTGCCCTGGTCAATGCCGGCGTCGCGCGGGTGGTTGGGGCTGTGAGCGACCCCGATCCACGCGTGTCCGGCAACGGCTATGCGATCCTGCGTGCCGCCGGTGTCGAAGTGGTCCAAAGGGTGCTGGCGGCCGAGGCCGCCGAGCAGATGGCCGGTTATCTCATTCGATCTCTGAAAAAACGTCCGGAAGTGATCCTGAAACTTGCGCTTTCCAAAGATGGCAAGATCGGCATGGAAGGCGAGGGGCAGGTTTCGATCACCGGCGACATCGCCCGGCGCGAAGTCTATCTGATGCGGGCCGAAGCCGATGGCATATTGATCGGCATCGGCACGGCGCTGGAGGACGATCCGGCGCTGACGGTGCGGTTGCCGGGGCTGGAAAACCGTTCGCCGGCGCGCATCGTGCTCGACCGCCAGATCAGGCTGCCGGAAACGTCGAAACTGGTCGCCGGCGTCGACCGGGTTCCGCTCTATGTCGCCGCCTGCGCCGAAGCCGACCCGCACCGGCGGGCCGCGCTCGAACGCGCCGGCGTGCGCTTCATCGGCACCGAGACGTATGAAGGCGATATTGCGCTGCCGGAACTGCTCGAGGATTTGGCGGCGCTCGGCATGGCCAGTGTGCTGGTCGAAGGCGGCGCCAAGGTGGCCAAGGCCTTCCTCGCCGAAGGACTGGTCGACCGCATCGTGCTGTTCCAGGGGCAAGAGCCGATCGGCAAGGGCGGCATTGCATCGCCCATCGACGCCGACCATATCCCGGCAGGATTTCGCAAATTGCGCGACATGCGTTTCGGCGAAGACAGCTACACGGAATGGATAAGACCATGATCCCAAAAAGTGGGAACCGGTTTTTGGCCAAGATCATGGTCAAACTGAAAGACAGAGTCTGATGTTTACCGGGATTGTCACCGATGTCGGCACCGTCGCTGCCGTGAAGCCGCTGAGAGAGGGCGTCGGCTTGCGCGTCGACACCGCCTATGACCCGCAGACGATCACCATTGGTGCTTCGATTTCGTGCGGCGGCGTCTGTCTGACGGTGACGGCGCTGCCGGAAAGCGGCGCCAATGCGCGCTGGTTCGAGGTCGAGGCCTGGGAAGAGGCACTCAGGCTGACGACGGCGATGGGCTGGAAATCCGGCACCAGGATCAATCTGGAGCGGGCGCTGAAGATCGGCGACGAACTCGGTGGCCACATCGTTTCAGGACATGTCGACGGCATGGCCGAGATCGTGGCGCGCGAGGAGGAGGGCGACGCCGTGCGCTTCACGCTGGAAGCGCCGCGCGACCTGGCCAAATTCATCGCACCCAAGGGCTCCGTCGCGCTCGACGGCACCTCGCTCACCGTCAACAAGGTCGAAGGCACCCGCTTCGACGTGCTGCTGATCCATCACTCGCTGACGGTGACCACCTGGGGCGAACGCCAGGTCGGCGACAGGGTCAATCTGGAGATCGATACCATGGCCCGCTACGCGGCGCGCTTGGCGGAGGCGGCGAAAGAGGGGCTTTGAGCCGCCCTCGGAAAATTGACGCAGTCCGACCCCGTGACAAAGCTTGCGAACGCGGCCGCTTCGGCCTAAGTCACCGGCGATCCCGGAGACATCTATGGCTGGCACATCCCAACACGGCAAAGCGTTCATTCGCCCGAAGAAGAAGGCCCACCTTCTTGTCATCGAGGCGCGCTTCCATGACGACCTTGCCGACGCGCTGCTCGAAGGCGCGACAAGCGCGCTCGACGAAGCGGGCGCGACATACGATGTCGTCACCGTTCCGGGCTCGCTCGAAATTCCCGCGGTGATTTCCTTCGCGCTCGACGGCGCCGCCGAAGGCGGGCCGAGCTATGATGGTTTTGTCGCCCTCGGTACCGTCGTGCGCGGTGATACCTATCATTTCGACATCGTCGCCAATGAATCCAGCCGTGCCCTGATGGATCTCTCCGTGCAGGAAGCGGTCTGCATCGGCAACGGCATCCTGACCACCGAAAATGACGAGCAGGCGTGGACACGGGCCAGGCGTTCGGAAGGCGACAAGGGCGGTTTTGCCGCGCGTGCGGCGCTGACTATGATTGCCCTCAAGCAACAGTTGGGAGAGCGATCGTGAGCGAACCCGCATCACCCGGCCAGCCCGCGGTGCGCCACGCCAACAAGCGCGGTGCTGCCCGTCTGGCCGCCGTGCAGGCGCTCTACCAGATGGATGTGGCCGGCAGCGGCGTCTTCGAGATCACCGCCGAATACGAGGCGTTCAGGCTCGGCAAGGAAGTCGATGGCGCGCTCTATCGCGAGGCCGACGCACAATGGTTTCGCGCCATCCTTGCCGGCGTCGTCGAGAACCAGAAGACAATCGATCCGATCATTCGCCAGGCGCTAACCGAGGACTGGCCGTTGTCCAGGCTCGATTCGACGCTGCGCGCCATATTGCGCGCCGGCGTCTACGAACTGATGAAGCGAGAGGACGTGCCGGTGGCTGTCATCGTTTCGGAATATGTCGATATCGCCAAGGCGTTTTACGAAGAAGACGAGCCGAAGCTGGTCAACGCGGTGCTCGATCGCGTGTCGCGCCGGGTGCGCGGCGAGGGGCGCGGCAAGGACGCTTCATGACGGCCGTTGCTATCGCCGAGGCTGGCAGGGAAGCGCGCCGCACGGCGCTCATCCTTGCCGCTTCGCAGGCGATCATCGGTTCGGCCGCACCCATCGCCATTTCCGTGGGTGGGTTGGCCGGACATTATCTCCTCGGCTCCGACAAATCGCTGGCGACCGCACCGATCACCGGCTTCAACGTCGGCGTGGCGCTCGGCGCCTTGCCGGCCGCCGCCATCATCCGCCGGCTCGGCCAGCGTGACGGCTTTATGACCGGCACGATCGTCACTGCGCTCGGCGGTCTGATCGCCACGCTGGCGCTGTTTCAAGCCAGCTTTTGGCTGTTCGCCTTCGGCCTGCTGGTGATCGGCATCGGCGGTGCCTTCGTCCAGCAATTCCGCTTCGCCGCCGCCGACAACGCGCCGTCTGAATTCAAGGCGCGCGCCATCTCCTTCGTCCTGGCCGGCGGCATCGTCACCGCCATACTCGGGCCACAGATCGTCATCTTCACGCGCGAATTGTTTGCACCGGTGATGTTTGCCGGCTCGTTTGCGTCCATCCTGGTGCTGGCGGCGGTCGGCGCCGCCATCCTGTCGTTGCTGCGCATCCCGACGAAGGCGACGGGCAATGCGGAAATCGCCGACAGCGACGCGCGGCCGCTCGCCGAGATCGTCACCAAGCCGCGTTTCGTGGCAGCGCTGTTTTGTGCCGTCGGCAGCTACGCGCTGATGAGCTTCGTCATGACCGGCGCACCGCTCGCGATGGTCGGCTGCGGCCTTTCGACGGACGACGCCACGCTCGGCATTTCCTGGCATGTCATGGCGATGTTCGCGCCGAGCTTCTTCACCGGCTCGCTGATCTATCGCTTCGGCGCTGAACGGATTGTCGCAACCGGACTTGTGCTGCTGATCGGCTGCGCCGTGGTGGCGCTGTCGGGCCTGGCACTGTGGCAGTTCTGGACGGCGCTGATCCTGCTCGGCCTCGGCTGGAATTTCGGCTTCATCGGCGCCACCGCCATGGTCGCCGACAGCTACCGGCCATCCGAAAAGGGTAAGGTTCAGGGTTTTCACGACTTCGTCCTGTTCGGCTCCGTAGCTTTCGCCTCGCTGATGTCGGGCACGGTCTACAATGCCTGGGGCTGGGAGATGCTGAACTGGATCATCTTCCCGGTGACGCTGCTGTGCTTCGTGGCACTGGGCGTGCTGAAGATGACCGCGCGGCCGACCATCTGACATCAGACAGCCGCGGATTCACCCGCATCCGAACAAAATTATTGCCCCCATCCCCCTTCTTATGAAACCGTGTACCCCGACGGGGCATTGAAGCCATGCTCATATGCGGCAGCCGTAATCCGGTTCTCAGCAAGGGATTTGTTGAAATGTTTTCAGTCAAGGTTCTGGTCGGCGCGGCAGTGGCGCTTGGCATCACCGCAGCCTCGGCGAGCGCTCAGGTGGTCGTGTCGTCGAAGATCGACACCGAAGGCGGCGTGCTCGGCAACATCATCCAACTGGTGCTGAACGCAAACAACATCCAGACCACCGACCGCATCCAGCTCGGCGGCACCCCTGTGGTGCGCAAGGCGATCACCGCCGGCGAGATCGACATCTATCCGGAATACACCGGCAATGCCGCCTTCTTCTTCGAAAAGGCCGACGATCGACGCTGCCGGCCAATGTGGTCGAGGCGGCGCGCGGCGCCGGCATGACCGGCTCGCAAAGACTGGTCAAGGTCGAGCTGCCGCTCAGCGCGCCGATCATTCTCGGCGGCATCCGGCTGTCGGTGGTCATCAGCCTCGCCACCGCGACGATCGGCTCGACCGTGGCCGCCAGGACTCTGGGCGAGGTGATCATCGCCGGTCTGTTGTCGAACAACCTCGCCTTCGTCCTGCAGGGCGGCCTGATCGTCGCCGCCCTTGCCGTGCTGATCTATGACGGGCTCTCGGCGATCGAGCGCTACACCGCGCGCCGCATGGGGCAGGAGGCAGCGTAGTCACCAAAACTCAGATGTCGCGTTGGCTCATCTTGGCGGAAATGGATTCCAAACAGCGATTTCCATGACCCGGCCGGGTTCTGAAGTGAAAGATAGCGCGCCAACGAGAGGCTTTTGGGCGAAAGCCGGGCAAAAACCGAACAATATCTTGACGTTCGCAACCCTGTTTCGCATAAGCCGGTGCGAAGGGAGCGGATTCCGCGCGCGGAATACGCTCCCCTGTCTCAACGGCCCAGGGAGGGGTTCTTTTGGGTCATCAATCGAGGAAAATCCGGCAATGACCATACTTTCAGCCGTCATCGCCTGCGGTCTGCTTTCAGTCCTTTACGCCATCTGGGCGACACGTTCGGTCCTCGCGGCCGATCAGGGCAATGCACGCATGCAGGAAATTTCCGCGGCCATCCGCGAAGGCGCGCAGGCCTATCTGGCGCGCCAATACACCACCATCGCCATCGTCGGCGTCGTGGTCCTGCTGCTCGCCTGGTGGCTGCTTTCGATCACCGCCGCCATCGGCTTCCTGATCGGTGCCGTTCTGTCGGGCGCTGCCGGCTTCATCGGCATGCACGTCTCGGTGCGCGCCAATGTGCGCACCGCGCAGGCGGCATCCAACAGCCTCGCAGCCGGCCTCGAGATCGCCTTTAAGTCGGGCGCCATCACCGGCATGCTGGTCGCTGGCCTGGCCCTGCTCGGCGTCTCGATCTACTACCTGATCCTCACCCAATTCATGGGCCTTCAGCCCAACGACCGCATCGTCATCGACGCGCTGGTTTCGCTCGGCTTCGGCGCCTCGCTGATCTCGATCTTCGCCCGTCTCGGCGGCGGCATCTTCACCAAGGGCGCCGACGTCGGCGGCGATCTCGTCGGTAAGGTCGAAGCCGGCATTCCCGAAGACGATCCGCGCAATCCGGCCACCATCGCCGACAATGTCGGCGACAACGTCGGCGACTGCGCCGGCATGGCCGCCGACCTGTTCGAGACCTATGCGGTGACCGTGGTCGCCACCATGGTCCTCGCCGCCATCTTCTTCGGCGGCACCGCTGTTCTCAGCGCCACGATGCTCTATCCGCTGGCCATCTGCGGCGCCTGCATCCTGACTTCCATCATCGGCACTTTCTTCGTCAAGCTCGGCTCCAACGGCTCGATCATGGGCGCGCTCTATAAGGGCCTGATCGTCACCGGCCTGCTGTCGATCGTCGGCCTCGGCATCGCCACCTCGGCAACGCTCGGCTGGGGCGAGATCGGCACGGTCGCCGGCATGGCCATCACCGGCACGAACCTGTTCATCTGCGGCCTGGTCGGCCTTCTGGTGACCGGTCTCATCGTGGTGATCACCGAATATTATACCGGCACCAACAAGCGCCCGGTGAACTCGATCGCCCAGGCTTCGGTCACCGGTCACGGCACAAACGTCATCCAGGGTCTTGCGGTCTCGCTGGAATCGACGGCACTTCCGGCGATCGTCATCGTCGGTGGCATCATATCGACCTACCAGCTCGCCGGCCTGTACGGCACGGCGATCGCAGTCACCACGATGCTCGGCCTCGCCGGCATGATCGTTGCGCTCGACGCCTTCGGCCCGGTCACCGACAATGCCGGCGGCATTGCCGAAATGGCCGGCTTGCCCAAGGAAGTGCGCCAATCCACCGATGCGCTCGACGCCGTCGGCAACACCACCAAGGCGGTGACCAAGGGTTACGCCATCGGTTCGGCCGGTCTCGGCGCGCTGGTGCTGTTTGCGGCCTACTCCAACGACCTGAAGTTCTTTGCCGCCAATGGCGACAAATATCCTTACTTCCAGGGCATGGGCGAAGTCTCTTTCGACCTCTCAAACCCTTACGTCGTCGCTGGTCTGATCTTCGGCGGTCTGATCCCGTATCTGTTCGGCGGCATCGCCATGACGGCTGTCGGCCGTGCGGCGGGGGCCATTGTCGAGGAGGTGCGCAAGCAGTTCCGCGAGGATCCGGGCATCATGGCCGGCACATCGAAGCCGAACTATGCGCGAGCGGTCGATCTTCTGACCAAGGCGGCGATCCGGGAAATGATCATTCCCTCGCTGCTGCCGGTGCTGGCGCCGCTGGTCGTCTATTTCGGCGTGCTGCTGATCTCGGGCTCGAAGGCGTCCGCCTTTGCAGCGCTTGGCGCTTCGCTGCTCGGCGTCATCGTCAACGGCCTGTTCGTCGCCATCTCGATGACCTCTGGCGGCGGCGCCTGGGACAACGCGAAAAAATCGTTCGAGGACGGCTTCACCGACAAGGACGGCGTCAAGCATCTCAAGGGCTCCGAGGCGCACAAGGCTTCGGTGACCGGCGACACGGTCGGCGATCCCTACAAGGACACCGCCGGTCCGGCAGTCAACCCGGCGATCAAGATCACCAACATCGTCGCCCTGCTGCTGCTGGCCGTGCTCGCGCACGGCTGAGGCCGCTCGGCCCTTCCGGGCCCGAAATCCAGAACCGAACCCGCGGGAGTGATCCCGCGGGTTCTTCTATTTTGGACGTCCAGCATAGGGCAATGACGCCCGTGACGGGTCGAACGACGCGTTCAAGTCGTCTTGGGCCCGCAGCCTGCGACAATAGCTGCTGTCTCAAACAAAACCCGCAGGATCGCTCCCGCGGGTTTTCGGTCGCCTGAGATGTTGCTGCTTCCAGGGAAGCAAAAGGAAAGGATGAGAAGCCGATTCTGTCGGGATGGATCAGGTGCCGCCGAGGGAGCTGCCGCCGCCACCGGGGAGGCCGGGCGCCAGCTTGCTGGCGCCGTTGATGATCTGGCTGAGGAAGTTCTGGTCCTTGCCGCCGGTCGGCGTGGTCCTTGAGATGAAGTCGAACACCTTGCCGTCCTTCAGGCCGTAATTGGCGATCTGAGTAACGCGCCCGTCCTCGCCGAAATAGACGGCCAGCACCTTCTGGTCGACCAGCCTCGGCTTGTCGAAGGCGACGTAACGCTTGCGCGTCTGTGAGATGTAATAGAAGGCCTCGTTGTCGAAAGTCGCCTTCGTCGACGGGCTGCCGAGCGCCAGAAGCACCTGTTCGCGGCTCGAGCCGACCGGCACCAGGTCGATCGCCTGCTGGTCGATGACGTAGCCCTGCGTCAGCGTCTCGCTCGGATTGAGATCACCGATCATCTTCGACGAGTTGCAGGCGGACAGCGCCGATGCAACCACCAGCAGCGAGACCGCGCCGGTGGACCTGGACAAAGCGGACCTGGACAGAAAAGTCGACTTGAATTTCAGCGCGCGCAACTACAACTCCATTAGCTGGCCGCAACTTGCGCTGGGCCGCAAAACCGGTAAACCAGCTTGCTCGCCGATGCAACAAGGCCAATTCAACAAACGGTCCCCGGGAGACCACCCTCAATGTTCCAGCGCCTTTTTGGTCGCGAACGTCACGCCAACCGCGCTATCACCGAGGCGCTTTACGCACAAATCGTGGCAGCGGCGCGGCAAACCGTGTTTTATTCCGACTGGAATGTACCGGACACGCCGCTTGGCCGCTTCGAGATGCTGTCGCTGCACATGTTCCTGTTCCAGCACCGGCTGCGCGGCGAGGGCGGTGTTGCCGGGGAGGTCGCGCAGGTGCTGATCGACGAATTCTTCATGGATGTCGAGCATTCGCTGCGGGAACTGGGCATCGGCGACGTCGGCGTGCCGAAGCGCATGAAGAAACTGGCGAAGATGTTCTATGGCCGCACCGCCGCCTATGACGATGCGCTCGAACGAAACGACCATGATGCACTCGTCGCCGCCCTTGCCCGCAATGTCAGGCCCGATGCTGGCACCTGGCCGCAAGCAACGCATCTGGCCGGCTACGTCGCCGATGTCTCCAAGCGACTCGCGGAACAGCCGACCGAATCGATTGTTTCCGGCACTGTGGTATTCCCCGTGGCCAAGACTATCTAAGGAAAAGATGAAACACGCCGATTCCCAGAGCCCCGATCACCAGAGCCCTGTGTCCTTCGTGGCCAATGTCGCCCGGCTGCCGCAAAAGGGATTGCCCGTGGTGATGGAGGCCGACGCCGCGCAGCGCGCCGCGCTGGCGGGCGAGCACGAGTTGCTCTCGGTCGAGAACTACCGTGCCGAACTGCTGGTGACGCCATGGAAGCGCAACGGCGTAAAGGTCAGCGGCCGCGTCGAGGCCGATATCACCCAGGCCTGCATCGTCACCCTCGACCCGGTCGAGGCGCATATCGACGAGGCGGTCGACGGACTGTTCCTGCCGGAGCAGTCCAAGCTCGGGCGGCAGGGTTTCGAGGGCGGCGGCGAGATAATGCTCGATGCCGAAGGGCCGGACAGCCCGGAAACGTTTTCCGGCAATTCGATTGATGTCGGGGCGCTCGCCGAACAGTTCTTTGGGTTGGCGATCAATCCCTATCCGCGCAAGCAAGGCGTTTCAGTGGAGGCTGCCGACAATGCCGGGACTGCGGAAAGCGAATTCCAGCAAAAGCTGCGTTCCCTGCTGGGAAAATCCTGAAAACCCGACCCCAATCGGAGAAAGCCGGTTGTGCGGCAGCCCAAAAACGCTATTTTCGCCGAACCTTCGCGAGCCCCAAAACCGTTGCCAGCGCGAGGCGCTCGCTCAAGCAAACTGTGAGATGAACACCGCGTGATCAGGATTTCCATCGATGCCATGGGTGGCGATCACGGACCAAGCGTGGTCATCCCGGCGCTCATGACGGTCGCGACCCGGCGTCCCGACATTCGCTTCGTCCTCTATGGGCGCGAGGAGGCGGTGCGCCCCGAACTCGCAAAACTCCCCAAGCTGGCGGAAGTGTGCGAGTTCGTTCACTGCGAGATAGCAGTCAGGATGGACGACAAGCCGAGCCAGGCGCTGCGCCATGGCCGCTGGAAGTCGTCGATGTGGAAAGCGGTCGAGGCGGTCAAGGCAGGTACTGCCGACGCCTGCATTTCGGCCGGCAACACCGGCGCGCTGATGGCGATGTCGAGATTCTGCCTTCGCACCATGGCGACCATCGACCGTCCGGCGATCGCGGCGCTCTGGCCGACATTGCGCGGCGAAAGCGTGGTGCTGGACGTCGGCGCCACCATCGGCGCGGATGCGCATCAACTGGTTGATTTTGCCATTCTGGGCACTGGCATGGCGCGCTCGGTTTTCGGCATCGAACGGCCGAGCGTCGGCCTGCTCAATGTCGGCGTCGAGGAGATCAAGGGCCAGGAAGAGGTCAAGGAAGCGGGCCGCATGTTGCGCGAAGCCAACATGGCCTCGATGAACTACCATGGTTTCGTCGAGGGCGACGACATCGGCAAGGGCACGGTCGACGTGGTCGTCACCGAAGGATTTGCCGGCAACATCGCGCTGAAGACGGCGGAAGGCACGGTACGACAGATCGCCGGTTACCTGCGCGCCGCGATGGACCGGACGCTGATGGCCAGGATAGGCTATATATTCGCGAAAGGCGCCTTCGATCGTCTGCGCGAAAAAATGGATGTCGGCCGCTCCAATGGCGGCGTTTTCCTGGGTCTGAACGGCATCGTGGTGAAAAGCCATGGCGGGGCCGATTCGGACGGCTTCGCGGCGGCGATCGAGCTTGGCTACGACATGGTGCGCAACAATCTGCTCGATCGCATCGAAGCCGATCTCGACCTGTTCCATGCGCGCAATCCGCATGCCCAGACAACTCGGAAATCCGACGTCGTTGCCGACGCAGAGGAATAGGAAAGAGCCTTGATCAGATCAGTCGTGCGCGGCACAGGCGCCGCGCTGCCCCGCCGCATCATGAAGAATGCCGATTTCGAAGGCATGATCGAGACGTCAGATGAATGGATCGCCCAGCGCACCGGCATCCGCCAGCGCCATATCGCGGCCGACGACGAGACGACGGCTTCGCTCGGCGAGGCGGCGGCGCGCGCAGCCCTCGACAATGCCGGCCTGACGCCGGCCGATATCGACCTGATCGTGCTGGCGACCTCGACGCCCAACAACACCTTTCCGGCGACCGCCGTCGACATCCAGAACCGGCTCGGCATGCATCACGGCTTCGCCTTCGACATGCAGGCGGTGTGCTCAGGCTTTGTCTACGCGGTGACGACGGCCGACCTCTATATCCGCGGCGGCCTGGCCAAACGCGTGCTGGTGATCGGCTCGGAAACCTTCTCGCGCATCCTCGACTGGAGCGACCGCTCGACCTGCGTCCTGTTCGGCGACGGCGCCGGCGCGATGGTGCTGGAAGCAGGAGAGGGGGCGGGCAGCATTGCCGACCACGGCGTGCTAGCGGCCAGCCTGCGCTCCGACGGCGCCCACAAGGACAAGCTGTTTGTCGATGGTGGACCGTCGACCACCGGCACGGTGGGCCATCTCAGGATGGAGGGCCGCGAAGTGTTCAAGCACGCGGTCGGCATGATCACCGACGTCATCGAGGCGACGTTCTCAGCTGCCGGCATCACCGCTGAGGATCTCGACTGGTTCGTGCCGCATCAGGCCAATAAGCGGATTATCGACGCTTCCGCCAAGAAGCTCGGGATAGCAGAGCAAAAGGTGGTGGTTACGGTCGATTTGCACGGCAACACCTCGGCTGCTTCCGTGCCGCTGGCTCTGTCGGTGGCGGTCGCCGACGGCCGCATCAAGAAGGGTGATCTGGTGCTGATCGAGGCGATGGGCGGGGGCTTCACCTGGGGCGCGGTTTTGGTTCGCTGGTAAGTGCCGAACTGACAGGTTCGGTCCTTGACCTTGCCGGATCAATTACTTAGGCTCTATCTTTGCTTGTATAGAGTTATGTTTTTGAGCTGATGGGGACGGTTCGCATGGGGGGAAAGACACTTACGCGCGCCGATCTTGCTGAAGCCGTTTATCGCAAGGTTGGCTTATCGCGTACTGAATCGGCCGAGCTCGTCGAAGCGGTTCTGGACGAGATTTGCGAAGCGATCGTTCGCGGTGAGACGGTGAAATTGTCGTCGTTCGCGACGTTCCATGTCCGCTCCAAGAACGAGCGCATCGGGCGCAATCCGAAAACCGGCGAGGAAGTGCCGATCCTGCCACGCCGCGTGATGACCTTCAAATCGTCGAATGTGCTGAAGAACCGCATTCTGCGCGCCCACCAGAACAGCAAGGCCAAGGG
Organism: Mesorhizobium sp. M1312; assembly: GCF_040318115.1. Lineage (NCBI taxonomy): Bacteria > Pseudomonadati > Pseudomonadota > Alphaproteobacteria > Hyphomicrobiales > Phyllobacteriaceae > Mesorhizobium > Mesorhizobium sp. M1312. The sequence continues at coordinate 39,928 of NZ_JAMYLQ010000024.1, forward strand.
CAGCAAATAGCGGCTGCGCTTCAAAGCCCGGTTGAAAACGGCCGCCCCTTTTGACGCCGGGCTTGAATATTGTTTCATAAACCGCTGAAATAAGGCCCGATTCGGCAGAACAAGCCGATCGGAATGACTCTTTGTTGAGCATGACCTTGCCCGAAAACCGCTTCCCAATTTCGGGATCATGCTCCAGCGTGAGGATTTCGGCCATGGACAAGAGCCCCGATGCTTTCCGCACCATCAGTGAGGTCGCAGAAGATCTCGACCTGCCGCAGCATGTGCTGCGTTTCTGGGAAACCCGTTTCAACCAGATCAAGCCGATGAAGCGCGGCGGCGGCCGCCGCTACTACCGGCCGCAGGATGTCGAATTGATCAAGGGCATCCGCCACATGCTCTACGACCAAGGCTATACGATCAAAGGCGTGCAGAAGCTGCTGCGCGAGAACGGCAACCATTTCCTGGTCGCCATCGGCAGTGGCGACATGGCGGCCGTCGAGGCGATCTCGCAACGTCGGCAGGCCGATGCGGTGCCGCTGACGCCGGCGGCCCAGCCGCGCGGTGCCGATGACGAGATGCTGGTTGGCGAGCCCAAGGTGAAACCCAGCCGGCGCTTTTTCGGCCTCGGCAAGACCGACGACGAAGGCCCGGTGCAGCCGGGCACGTCGAAACTCTCGCGCGACAATCGCGCCTTGCTGCAGGAGGCGCTGTTCGATCTTCTGGAATGCAAGCGTCTGCTCGATCAGGTGCGCTAGCGCATGACCCCGAAAATCGGAATCGATTTTCGGAAAGGATCATGCGCAAGGTTAAAGTGCTACAGCGTCCTTTGGACGCGCGGCGCTGTAGTCCAAGTCGCCCAAAAGCAATGCCCTCAGGCCTGGCCCGAGGGTGCGCAGCGGTTTGGGATCGGTTTGGGATAACGACATGGATAAAAGAACTTAAAGCGGGTCGCATGAACCCCTTCAGACGCGACGCGCTTTAAGGGCCGACCGATCGCCGTCAGAAACCGGAACTGCTTCCGAAATCATGCGTTCCTTTTCGCAAAGGAAGGAAGCATGTCATGGTATCATTTTCGACCCTCTCCGACATCGATCTTGAAAAGCAGGTCGCAGCCCTCTCCAGGGAACTGGCGGCGCTAAGGAAAGCCGTGTCCAGGCGCGGCAGCGCCTATTACGAGGACGGGCGCGACACCGCCTCGGACTACTATTCGGATCTTGCCGAGCGCTTCAGTGAGGCTCTGCCTGCGATCAGGAGGCATAGCAGGGTGATAGAAAAGACAGCCCGCGATCACCCGGCGACAGCGGCTGCTGTCGGGCTGGTTGTGGTCGGGCTCGTCGCAAGCCTGTTCCTCAGCCGCCAGCAGAAAACGTCGCGAACAAGATCGAGATCGGCACGTTGAGACAAGAAAATGGCGGCCGTTCCGCGGCCGCCATTTTCGTCGATAACAGGTCGATCAGCGTGCGAGCTTGAGCTTGTTCTTCGGGCTGACCTGCGCGGTCTGGCTGCATTTACCGTAGACGGTGCCGTTGGAGTCGGTGGCATCCGTGTATGTGCCTTTGCAGTCGAGCTGCAGCACCAGGCAGTGACCCGCGCCCTTACAAACCGCGCCGCCGCCGCTCGGATGCGTGCCGTTGGCGAAGGCCGAACTCGGAACTGAGATCGAGCCGAAGGCCGAGACAACAATGGCGGCGGCGAGCGAAAGGCGCTTGAAGTTCGAAATATTGGTCATTTGAGCATTTCCTTCTCTGCATCGAGGATCGCCGTAAGGGCGTCCTTCTCGGTTGGGGATCGCCTTATGGCGTCCCATACCGTCTTGGTGCGGCACGGAGAGGAAAGGTTCACGTGTCGGTTCAAAAAATTCTTGCGGCGGGGCATCGCGCGGTTCGTGGCTCAGGATTCAGGCTTCGCCACCCGTCGATGCACGTGGCTGGTCGCTCCCGAATCTAGTTGGACCTGTTGGCAGCAAAAACCAACAAGAAGACCGCCTTTGGTCAAGAACCCTGGCACGCCAGCGGCAGCCGGCTAACGAGCGGACGGCTCGGAGCCATCGAACTTTTTGGCATCCGATCATTCAAAACAACTTGATCGGATGGCGTGTTCGTATGATCCACTCCGGCGTCGGAATCACGATGCCGTGACGGCATCTTTGGCGCTTGGCAAATCACCATCGAGAGGGCATTCTCTGCGCCGTCTCAGGCAACATCTTGATTTGATCAAACTCTTTAAATCCACGGAGTTGCCAAAATGCCCCAAATAGCAACAAGCGAAGCTTTTTCCGAACTGTCGGCGACTGAAGCTGCGCCCGACCACAGCGCCCTGAAGGCCATCCGAGAAACCAGGGGGTACAGCATGGAAGAGCTGTCTCTGACGTGCGGCCTGGCGATCGATGAAATCGCGGACATCGAGAACGGCAAGAATGCCGACCCGTCGAAGCTTCGGCGAATAGCTTCCGCGCTTCGGCTTCCGGAAAACGCCCTGATCAATACAGCCGTGCTGACGCAATCCGTGGAAAATCGACGACCCGTCTGATAGCAGCGCCACAAGACCATCCAGCCAGACAAACGAGTGTGATTCTGGATTTGAAGTTCCTGAATGCTGACGACGCCCCAACAGAGCAGGAACTTCAAATCCACCATGCTGGGCATTGGCGCGACGGCCGCCGAATTCGGTTGACCCGAACCGGGTTATCACGATACATCGCGACCGGTCCGGAGTGTAGCGCAGCCCGGTAGCGCACTTGACTGGGGGTCAAGGGGTCGTCGGTTCGAATCCGGCCACTCCGACCATTTCCAAACTTAGACTTGCCCCCTGAAAACCATCATGCCCCAGCCGCCGGCGCAGGCAGCGCCAGCGGCCGCAACTGCCGCTGGTGGCGGTATTCGAGCGCGATGGCGCCCCAGATCAATCCGAGCAGCAGATAGACATGGCGCCAGTGATCGATGTCGATGAAGGTGCCCAGCCCGATGTTGCCAATGAAGGCGACATAGGCGCACAGAAGATAGGGTTGCCACGGCCTGTCGCGCAGGAGAATGCGGAAGCCGGCTGATATCGTCCAGCAGGTCAGCGTCAGGAACGAGACGAAGCCGAGCCAGCCATAGTCCATCAGCATTTTTAGCCAGATGTCGTGTGTGTCCTCGCCGAAAATCGTGCCGAAGACGAGCGGGCCGATGCCGAGTGGATGCTCCAGCGCCATCTGGAAACCGATCGTGTAGCGGGCGAAACGGCCGAGGCGGGCGGTATCGTAGCTCTGTTCCAGCTGGGCACGGCTGGAAAACATCTCCGAAACGCCCGGCAACTGCAGAATGACGAGCATCGCGATGACCAGCAGCGAAATGGCGGCCATGGTCATGACGACGACACGCAGCCGGAACATGCCGCTGTTGCTCTGCAGGAACAGAGCGCCGGTAAGCAGGATCGCCGAAATGCCGAACATGCCCCAGGCGCCGCGCGAGAAGGAGAAGAAAATGCCGGCCGTGATGATCAGCAGCGGCAGCGCCAGCAAGGGCATGCGTGAGATAGGGCCTGTCAGCAGGAGATAGAGCAGGTAGATGCCGGGCAGCACCAGGAACGGCCCGAACACGTTCGGATCCTGGAAGGCGCCGGTGGCACGGTCGTATTTGGTGAAGATCTCCGCCCCCGGGAAGGCATGGAAATAGCCCGCTATCCCAAGCAGCGAGGTCAGCACCGCCGACATCACATAGGCCAGGAAGATCACCCGGTAGAGACTGGGTTGGACTGATGTCACCGAGGCAAAGAACACCGCGGTGAAGGCAAGGAACAGCGACACGGCGAGATAGAGCGGGGTGCCGGCAATATCCGATATCTGGGTCATCGAGATCATGCCGCCGATGTTCATGACCACCAGCAGCACCAGGAGCGGCGCCGCCGCGCGCGATATGCGCAGGCCGAACAAGGCCCACACTGCCATAAGCCCGACCATGTAGAGGTCGTATGGCGCCGGCTCGGCGATGACGAAGCCGGACAGGAAGACGCCGAGGAAAACCGCGCCCGACGCAATCAGCGCGATCAGTTTGGCGTTGACTGCAGCCGGCGGCAGTTCATGCGTGACTGCGCTCAATAGGCATTTTCCGTATTGAGCAGCCGGATCGGCGTCAGGAACAGAATCCTCAGATCGAACAGCAGCGACCAGTTTTCGATATAATAGAGGTCGTATTCCGTCCGCATGCGGATCTTCTCGTTGGTGTCCATCTCGCCGCGCCAGCCATTGATCTGCGCCCAGCCGGTAACGCCGGGCTTGACCTTGTGGCGCGCGAAATAGCCGTCGACCACCTCATTGTACAGAAGGTTGTGCGACTGGGCGGCAATGGCATGCGGGCGTGGCCCCACCAGCGACAGCGAACCGAAAAGCGAATTGAAGAACTGCGGCAACTCGTCGATCGAAGTCTTGCGGATGAAGCGGCCGACTCGGGTGACGCGCGGGTCGTTCTTGGTCACCGTCTGCTTGGCCGTCGGGTCCGCCTTGTCCGTGTACATCGAACGGAACTTGTAGACCTCGATGATCTCGTTGTTGAAGCCATGCCGCTTCTGGTGGAACAGCACCGGTCCCTTGCTGTCGAACTTGATGGCGATCGCGGTCACCAGCATGACCGGCGAGAATACGATGATGCCGATGATCGAGAAGACGATGTCGAAGGCGCGCTTGGCGACCGAATCCCAGTCGTTGATCGGCTTGTCGAAGATATCGAGCATCGGCACCGAGCCGATGTAGGAATAGGCGCGCGGCCGGAACTGCAGCGCGTTCGAATGCGCCGAGAGCCGGATATCGACCGGCAGCACCCACAGCTTCTTTAAAAGCTGCAGGACGCGCGATTCGGCGGTCAGCGGCAGCGACACGATCAGCATGTCGATACGGGCGATGCGGGCGAACTCGATGAGCTCGGAAACGGTGCCGAGCTTCGGATAGCCGGCGACGATGGGCGGCGAGCGCTTGTCGCCGCGGTCGTCAAAGATGCCGCAGATGCGGATGTCGTTGTAGGGCTGCTTTTCGACGGAGCGGATCAGGACTTCCGCCGCCGTGCCGCCGCCGACGATGACGGCGCGGCGCTCCATGCGCCCGTCGCGCGCCCAGCGCCGGATCAGCTTCGACATCAGCAGCCTGAGGCCGAAGATCAGCATGAAGCCGACGACGAACCAGGTGCCGAAAAACAGGCGCGAATAGTCTTCCGACATCTTCATGGCGAATGCCGTCAGCGCCATCAACGCGAAGGTGCCGGCCCAGACCAGCAGGAGACGGCCGAAATTGGCGAGCGGCCGCATCAACGAGACGACCTGGTAGCAGTCGGTGACGTCGAACAGCACCACTGCGAGGAACGAGGCGGCGGCGATCGTCAGCGGGTATTGCCAGGCGAGATGGCTGAAGAAGCCGACATAGTAGAAATAGACGCAGAGGCCCGACAGGAACAGCAGCGCGAATTCGACCATGCGCAGGACGCCGCTGACCATGATCGGTGACATGGTATCGCGCCTGTATTGCGACGCGACCTGACGGGCGACGTCGTTCATCCCGCCAAGGTTATCGCCGCTGGCGGGGCCGTCGAATTTGCGCACCGCGTCTATCGAAAAGCGGCGTGCGGGATCGATCTCGTTCATGGGTGCATCCGCAAAGCTTCCTTCAGGTGAATAGCAAAAGAGAGCTAAGAAACCCTTGAAACAACAGGTGGCTTTGGAGAAGCTTTTGGAGCTAACGCTTGAGCGCGGCGAAATAGGCCGTCTCGATCGCGGCGGCCATCACGTCGGCGCCGAATCGCGTCTCGAGGTCGGCGGTGTCGGGCATCAGGCTGCTGTAGGCTTTGAGGTCGGCCAGCGCCGCGCTCATCTTGTCGCCGAGTTCGCGCGGGTCAGGCCGGATCAGGGCAGGGGAACCGGCGCCGAAGATTTCCGGGATGCCGCCGACGGCGGTGGCGATCATCGATTTGCCGGCGGCGAGCGTTTCCAGAACGATGTAAGGCATGGCTTCCGCACGCGAGGGCACGATAACCAGTTCGGCTAGTGCGAAGGCTTTGCGCGCCGGCATCGGCGGCAGGAAACGCATATGGTCTTCGAGCCCGAGCCGCTTCACTTGCGCATGGTAGCGTGGCAGGTCGTCGCCGTCGCCGACCATCACCGCTTTCACCGGACGGCCAAGCTGCGCTCCCGCAAGGACCAGCGCATCGATGAAGATGTCCGGTCCCTTGAGGTCGCGCATCATGCCGATATAGAGGACATCGGCCGCATTCAGCTCGGTTCGCACCGGCTCGAACTCGGCGGCGCTCAGGCCGTTGTAGACAAGATTGTTCGGGATGGGCGGTTCGCCGACCTTCCTGCGATATGTCTGCCTTTCATAATCGGAGACAAACAGAAGGTAGTCGGTGAAGCGCGCCATGAACCGTTCGAGCGCGAAGAACAGCTTCCCCGTGGCGGTGGTCTCGTCATAATGAAGAGAGCCGCCGTGAGGCGAATAAAGGCGGGCTACGCGAGACCTTGATACCCGCAACAATGAGCCGAACAGCCGGGCATAGGCGCCACCCTTGGCGCCGTGCCCGTGGAGCACGTCCGGCCGCAATTCCTTGATGATCCCGAAGGTGCGCCGAGCCGAGGCGAGGTCGCCCGGCCCGACATGCCGCTGCATCGGCGTACGATGGATGCCGAGCGCCATTGTGCCCTTCATCTGTTCGAACAAATGTTCCTCGAAATCGCCGCCCGTCGTCGAATCGCAGACGATGCCGACGGCATGCCCGGCGGCGACCTGCGCCTCGGTCAGGTCGCGCACGTGCCGAAAAATCCCTCCGACAGGTGAGCGAAAGCAGTGGACGATCCTGAGTGTGTCCGCCACGTCGTCTAGAACAGGCGTTCGCGAACGTAGACCGTATCGCCGGGCAGGAGTGGGTCGGAGGTGGCCACGCGACCGGTCATGACCTTTCCGTTGATGTCGCGGGTGATGTCGACGCTTTCCTGGTTGGCGCGCGGGCTGAAACCGCCGGCGATGGCAATCGCCTTTTGCACGGTCAGGCCTGGAACATAGGAGTATTGGCCCGCGGCACCGACTTCACCCATGATGAAGATCGGCCGGTAGCGGTCGATCTCGACCGAAACGTCCGGATCGCGCAGATAACCCTGGCGTAATTTGTCGGCGATCTCGCCTTCAAGTTGCTGTGCGGTGTGGCCGCGCGCCGGTACGGCGCCGACGAGCGGGATGGACAGGTAACCGGATTGGTCGACGCTGTAGACGTTGGTCAATCCTTCCTGCTCGAACACGGTGACGCGGACCCGGTCGCCGGCGCCGAGGCGATAGGGCTGATCGAGCATCTTATGAAAGGCGGCCGGCGCCGGCCGGTAGCTGGAGCAGCCGGCAAGCAACGACACGGTGAGCAGCGCGCGGAAGAGGGGAGCAGTGCTTTTCATGGCCGGACACGTACCTTCGACTGGCCGCTGTTACACTGCGGCAAACTCTGGGGGTCGAGGTCCGTTATCGTCCCGTTAGGGTTAATGGCCGGTAAAGGCGGGCGGCCGAAGCGACGGCGACCGAACAAAAGACGGCCGGTTTTGATGGGTTTTATTGCCGCTTGCGAGTAAAACCTAACAGATGCTTACCGCGATATTAACGGCTGAGTTACCATAGTTGTTTACGGTGCGTCCTGACTAAATACCGGAGCAGGATGCATGTCCGTACAATCCGCGGCCGCAGATGTCGACGTCGATCTCAGGCAGCTCTTCGCAAGCCTTGCGAGGAATTGGCTGCGCATTCTTGTCGTCGCGCTTTTCATAACCGGCCTGGCGTTCGCGCTCACCTGGCTCGCCACGCCGCATTACCGGGCCGAAACACGGCTTTTGATCGAGACACGCGAGTCGGTTTACACGCGCCCCGACGGCACCAATGACAACGATAAGCCGATCCTCGACGAGGAAGGCGTGACCAGTCAGGTCGAGGTTATTTCCTCGACCGACATCCTCAAGCAGGTGGCGCAGAAGCTCAATTTGTCGCGGCTTCCCGAATTCGACGAGACGGCGGACATGCCGGTGTCGAGTCGTCTGCTCGTCATCGCCGGGCTGAAAAGCGACCCCAACGAGATTCCGCCGGAAGAACGCGTGCTGACGAAGATGCGCGAGAAGCTCAACGTCTATCGCGTTGAAAAATCTCGCGTTATCGTCATCGAATTCTCCTCGGAAAATCCCAGGCTCGCCGCAGAAATTCCGAACGCCATCGCCGACGCCTACATCTCCGTCCAGGGCAATGCCAACATCGAATCGAATTCCGCCGCAACCGACTGGCTGGCGCCGGAGATCGCCGACCTGTCGAAGCGGGTGAAGGATGCCGAGGCCAAGGTAGCAAGCTACCGCGCCCAGTCCGATCTTTTGATGGGCGGCAACAATTCGGTGCTGGCCACGCAGCAGCTTTCCGAACTGTCCAGCGAACTGTCGCGGGTGCGCGCCAATCGCGCCTCGGCGGAAGCGACTGCCGACAGCGTACGCAGGGCGCTGCAGAACGGCGGCTCGCTGGATGCGGTACCGGAGGTGCTGTCTTCCGAACTCATCCAGCGGCTGCGCGAGCGACAGGTCGAGCTCAAGACCAACATCGCCGATCTTTCCACCTCCTTGCTCGACAATCATCCGCGCATCCGGGCGCTGAGGTCGCAGCTTGCCGATCTCGACCGCCAGATCCGCAACGAGGCGGAAAAGATCATGAAAGGGCTGATGACGCAGGCGCAGACCGCTCAGGCCCGCGAAAACCAGCTTGTCGCCGACGTCAACACGCTGAAGGCCGCATCTGCGCGCGCCGGCGACCAGCAGGTCGAACTGGATGCGCTGCAGCGCGAAGCGACCGCCCAGCGGCAGCTGCTCGAATCCTACCTGACCCGTTACCGTGAGGCGTCCTCGCGCAAGGACAGCAACTATCTGCCGGTCGACGCCCGCGTCTTTTCCCGCGCGGTGGCGCCGTCCGAGCCCTATTTCCCGAAGATCCTGCCGATCGCCGGTGCGGCCTTCGTCGGCTCGTTGCTGCTCATGGCGATCGTGACGCTTCTGCAAGAGCTGTTTTCGGGTCGCGCCATGCGGCCTGCCGCCGGCGCCCGCTTCGAGCGGATCGAACAGGTCGCGATGCCGGTTGCCCACGAACCCAATCACGAACCGGCCGATATCGAGGACGTCGAGCATCGGGCGCCGGAAGCGCAGGCAGAGCCGGAAGCGGCTGCCGCGGCGCCAGAAACTGCCCCAGCAACTGGCGAGGACGTCAAGTCGGCGCGCCCCACCCTTGGCGAGGTCGAAATCGACAAGGCGGTGGAAAAACTGATCACAACCGGGGCGGCGCGCGCCATATTCGTGTCGCCGGAAGGCGACGAAGCGGCCGCCTCGTCGGTGCTGGTGGCGCGTGACGTCTCCGACGCCGGCCTGCGTGTGCTCCTGCTCGATCTCACCGCCTCGGGCGCCGCCTCACGGCCGATGCTGGACGGCGGGCTGTTCCCGGGCATTACCAATCTGCTCGCCTCCGAAGCGCAGTTCAGCGACGTGATCCACCCCGATCTCTATTCGGACTGCCACGTCATTCCCGTCGGCACTGCCGATCCGGTCCGCGCCATGCGCGCCGCCGACCGGCTGCCGATCATCATGCAGTCGCTGACCACCGCCTACGATCTGGTCGTGGTCGAATGCGGACCCGCCGATGCGCAAGGCATCAGCCGCCTTGTCGGCGAAGGCACCGAGGTCTTCCTGTCGCTGCTGGAGCCGGACGACGAGGTGGCGCAGGCCGCAGTTGAACTGATCGAGAGCGGCTATCCCGACCTGACGCTGGTGACGCCGGTCGGCTATGAGACGCCAGGAACGCCGGTACCCGGACGGCGCTCCGCCGCCTGAGACGTCCCGGAGGTCTCGGCAGCGGTCAGCCGTCGTCTTCGCCCGCCGCAGGTGCTGCCTGACCGGCCGTCTTGCGGCGCAGCATCTTGGTCAGCTTCCAGATCGTCGGGCTGTTCTTGACGAAGGTTTTCAGGCGCGCGCCTTGCCGCAGGACAAACACCAGCGCGCGGCCCTTGATCGTCAGCGGAAGCAGGACATCGAAATGCTGGGTCTCGATATCGCACCACAGCCGCTTGTAGGGTTCGTCGCCGACCGAGAAATCATAGACATCGAATCCCCTCTCGCAGGCTTCCTCGATGTTGTCGAAAAACAGGAAGTCGCCGGGGCTGGCATGGGCGACGTCGTCGTCGGCGATCGCTCCGAACTCGCAGATCAGGCGTTTTCCCGAGCGGCTCGATCCGGTGACGGCGCGAAGCTTGCCGGCGACTTCGAGCCCGTGCAGCACGAAGGACGGCTTGTCGTCGGAAAGCGCTTCGACGAACAACGCGCGGAAGAAAGCACGAACCTCCGGCTCACCGAAGACGTTGGCGATGCCCATCTTACGGAAGCGGAACTCCTTCATCTCGAAAAACGCATCGAGCAGTCTGTTCACCTCGTCCGCTGTCTGGGCCTCGATGCGGCGGCGGCTGCCGACGGCTTCGAACTTTCGCGCCTGCGAGCGGTGCCTCTTGCGCCTGCGCTTGCCGCTCGCGCGGGAGAGCAATGCATCAAAACCTCCCGCCAAGTCGACGGCCAGCGACAGGTTGGGGCTTGGATAATTCGGGAGGGATAGAAGCGGATTGGCAATGCCGTCGAGATCGGGCAGCAGCCGTTCCAGTGCGACGAGGTCGATGTCCGGCCGCGCCCTGGCGATCGCCGCCAGCATCGAGCCGATTGCCGCGCCATCCGCCCTGGTCAGCCAAGATGGGTCGGCGGCGGCGAAATTGCCGTTGGCATGGCGGCCGCCCATGAGACGGGCGACGCGGAACGGACCGCGGCTGGTGACTTCCAGCGCCAACGAAAAAGCCGGGCGGCCTTCAGCGCTCAGCGTCGCCAAAATGGTGTCCGCTTCGGCATATCTGGCCCAGTTCAGGATCCAGGCCGGGCTTTGCGCCGGCGCGAACAGCGCCGAACGGCAGAACTTGGCATAGGCCGCAAGTGCCGCATCGTCGGAGACCGAGACCGACAGGCCAGCATGATCCGCAGGCAACGCACGCGGCGCCGCTTCCATTGCTTCGAGCCGACTGCCGTCAAATGACGCGGTGGCGTCAACCATACCTCAATCCTTTAGGGCGTATTCACCGCGATTGGGGCGCGCGTAGGCGCAATCCGTGCTTGGATGAGCCTAGGCGCAAAAGGTGAATGAATGATCGACGGGGGCGAGGCAATCCGGAAATTGGCGCTCAACGTCGTCCGCTATACCGGTCTTGCCCCGCTGGCCAAGCCGTTTGTCGGCGGCATCGGCGCCATCCTGATGCTGCATCGGGTCACCGCTACGCCGGAAAAACCTGATAGCGTCAACCGGCATCTCAACATCGCGCCTGAGTTCCTCGACGCCGTGATCGTCGACATGAAGGCGCACGGCTATACATTCGTCACGCTGGACGAGGCGATCGAACGCATCAAGGCCGGCGGCAAGGGCGGCCAGTTCGCGGCGATCACCGCCGACGACGCCTACCGCGACAACATGACCGAGGCCCTGCCGGTACTGGAAAAGCACGGCGCGCCGGTTACCATCTATGTCGCGCCGGGGCTGATAAACGGCGCCGCCGATCTATGGTGGGAGGTGGCCGAGGACATCGTCAGCGCGCGGGACCGGTTGAGTCTGGCAACACCGAACGGTCCGATGACGATCGACTGCTCGACCCCGGGCAAGAAACTCCAGGCCTTTGCGCACCTGCACGACTATCTGACGCTGGAGGTCCGCGAGGAGGATCAGCGCGCGGTGCTGCGCGAATTGGCGCGGTCGAACGGAATCGAATTGGACGCGCGCCAGAGCACTTTGATGAACTGGGACGAGATCCGCATCATGGCAGGGCATCCGCTGGTGACGATCGGCGCGCACACCGTCAATCATCGCAATCTGAAGCGGCTTCCGGAAACCGATGCGCGGCACGAGGTCGACGACGTCAGGCGCATATTGCAGGCCGAACTCGGCGAGGAGCCGCGCCATTTCGCCTATCCCTATGGCTATGCCAGCGCCGTTAGCGACCGCGAAGTCGGCTTTGCCCGCGATGCCGGCTATGCCTCGGCGGTGACGACGCGCCACGGCGTGCTGCGCGCCGAACACGCCGGCTTCCTGCAAGCGCTGCCGCGTATTTCGGTCAACGGTCGCTATCAAAGCGTTGCCCATATCCGCACGATGCTGTCGGGTGTGACGACGCCGCTGGCCAATGCCGGCAAGATGCTTGTCACCATCTAGTGGTGAAAGTCTGACACTTGGTACCGGTGGACGGCAAGAACCGACCCCTTGCGGGCCATCCCTGATGGCAGGTCAAGGGAACGTCGTGACCCTTTGCGACCTTGGCGCGGGCGTGGTTTAAGGACAGCTGTGGGGATCTGCCGTTCGTTCCAGCGATCTGAAATTCGGCAGGGTTCAAAAGACCGGACGGTTGATCGCCTACCTCGCTAACACGCCAGCCGCCAGAAGCCCGCCGGCCACAACTTCCATGACGTTGCATGGGACCCCCGTTTGTGGAAGTCTGCCGGACTGTTGGCGAAGGAGCCCTCCGGCGTCTCCACCGCGGAAGTGGGACATGGACATTGAGGAGTGGCTGCGCAGCTTAGGGCTGCAGCAATACGGCACGGCCTTTCGTGAGAACAACGTCGAGGCCGAAGTCCTCCTGCGGCTGACGGCCGAGGATCTCAAGGACATCGGCGTCAGTTCGGTAGGGCACCGCCGGAAGCTTCTAGAGGCTATCGCCGAGCTGCGGGAAAGTTCCTCGGCAATCTCAGCTGAAGGTGTCAAAGCGTTGACTCAAGTCGCTGAACTTGCGTCGGCACCCCCAACCGGTGCCGAGCGGCGGCAGCTGACCGTGATGTTCGCTGATCTGGTCGGCTCCACCGCGATTTCGGCTCGGGTCGATCCCGAGGAGATGAGTGAGATCATCCGAGGCCACCAGAATTGTTGCGCAGGCGAGATTACTCGCTTCGAGGGACACATTGCGAAATTCATGGGCGATGGTGTGCTGGCATATTTCGGCTGGCCACGGGCGCATGAAGATGATGCCGAGCGGGCGGTGCGCGCAGGCTTGGCGGTTGCCAGTTCAGTGGCGCAACTGCGGGCGCCGGATGGCAAGCCGCTTGCGGGCCGGGTGGGGATCGCGACGGGTCTCGTGGTGGTCGGTGAGCTTATCGGCGACAAGGAAGCGCGCGAGCGGGCGGTGGTCGGCGAGACGCCGACCTTGGCCTCGCGACTGCAGGACTTGGCCCGACCTGGCAGCGTAATTGTCGCCGAGAGCACACGACATCTGCTGGGCGATTTGTTCGAGTTGGAGGATCTGGGACCACAGGTTCTGAAGGGCTTCGAAACGGCCTTGAAAGCCTTTTCCGTCAGAGGCGAGGGCCGGGCCGAAAGCCGCTTCGAGGCATTCCACACCGGCGCGCTGACGAAGCTCATTGGCCGCGAGCAGGAGCTGGCTCTGCTTCTGGAACGCTGGTCGCGGGCGGAGGACGGTGAAGGACAGGTGATCCTCCTCTCCGGGGAGCCGGGGATTGGCAAGTCGCGCATTGTGCGCGCCCTGCGCGAGCAGTTGGCCAACGAATCGTACATCCCGCTCAGCAATTACTGCTCGCCGTACCACACCAACAGTGCGCTTTATCCGGTGGTCGGACTTTTGGAGCGGGCGGCGCATTTCGACCGTGATGACAGCGCAGAGATGAAGCTCGATAAACTTGAAACTCTGCTCGCTCGGGGCGGAGAGCAGGACCGGGAGGCGGCGCAAGTGCTGACCGTTCTGCTTGCGATCCCAACTGAAACACGCTACCCGCCAATCGATCTGCCGCCACAGCGCATCAAGCAGCGCACACTGGAAATCTTGGTCGAGCAGCTCGCCGGCCTCGCCAAGCAGAAGCCTGTGTTGGCCGTATACGAGGATGTGCATTGGATCGATCCTTCGACACTAGAGCTGCTGGGCTTGGTAATTGAGCGGGTCCAGCGTCTGCCGGCACTGGTTCTGATCACCTTCCGGCCGGAATTCAGCCCACCCTGGACCAGCCATGCCCATGTGACCCAGCTCTCGCTTTCTCGTCTCACGCGACGGCACGGCGCAGCCGTGGCTCTCCGCGTTACCGGCGGCAAGGCGCTACCGCGCGAGGTTCTGGACCAGATCATGGCGCGAACTGACGGGGTTCCGCTATTCGTTGAGGAGCTGACCAAGACAGTCCTGGAATCAGGCCTTTTGCGGGAGGTCGGCAATCATTTCGAGTTGACCGGAACTCTCCCGCCGCTGGCAATCCCGGCTACGCTGCACGACTCGCTAATGGCACGCCTCGATCACCTGGCGCCGGTCAAGGAGGTGGCGCAGATCGGGGCTGTAATCGGCCGCGAATTCTCGCACGATCTGCTGGCCGCCGTGGCGCCGCACGACGAAGACAAACTGCAGGACGCTTTGGCCCAGCTCTGCAGGTCCGAGCTGATCTATTGCCGCGGTGCGCAGCCGGAAGCGACCTACAGCTTCAAGCATGCGCTCGTGCAGGATGCGGCGTATTCCAGCCTTCTTAAAACTCGGCGGCAGCAGATGCACGCGCGCATCGCCGCGGCTCTTGAAGAGCGTGTGGCAGCGGGTTCCGAGGCTTTGCCGGAGATCATTGCCCATCACTGCACCGAGGCAGGCCTCAGCGAACGGGCAGTCAGCTACTGGTGGCAAGCCGCGCAATCGGCAATCCAGCGCTCTGCAATTTTGGAGTCGATCGCACACCTGGAAAATGGGCTAAGACTTGTCCGCACGCTACCTGACACTCAGGAGCGCGTCCGCCTGGAGCTGGATATGCAGGTGGCGTTGGGAACCGCCTTTATGGCGGCCAAAGGTTGGTCGTCGCCGGCCACCGCAGCGGCGTTCGCCCGAGCCGAGGAGTTGTGCGAGCGAGTGGACGACATCACTCTGCGCAGCGTGGCCGATTACGGTCGGTATCTCGTCTATCTTCTGCGTGGTCAACTCGATGCTGCACTGGCAACGACGACATCGATGCTGCGCAGGGCGGAATGCGACTGCGATCGGGCCACAATCATGATCGCACACCGGTGCGTCGGCATCACGTCGGTGCACCGGGGAGATTTTGATGCCGGACGCAAGCATATGGAGGCGTCGTTGGCGCTGTACGATCCGAACGAGCACGCCGCGCTTGCCTATCGATTCGCCTATGATCCCCGTATCGCAAACCTTTGCTATATCGCCCACGCGCTGCTGCACCTCGGTTATCCCGATCAAGCATTCGAGAAATACGTCGAGTTGTTGCAGGCTATAAGACACCACCGGCATAGTCCATCCGCGGCGTTCGGCCTGTTCCAATCGGCCCTGTTTTGCACTTATTCGAGAGATCTCGGCGCCTATAAGCGTGACAGCAACTTTGGCGCGGATGAGGCCATAGTCGACGAACTGATCTCAATCAGTACGGAGCACGGTTTCTCACTTTGGCGTACAGCAGGGGTCATTCTCAAGGGTTGGGTTCTGATCCAGGCGGGTGAGTCGGATAGCGGTCTTGCTCAAATGCGTGACGGCATAGTCGAATGGCGTGGGCACGACGCGAAGCTTTTTGTGCCACGCTGGCTGCTCATGCTCGCCGGCGCCCTCAGCAGGCTTGGCAACCCACGCGCGGCACTCGACAGGATCGAGGAAGGGCTCGCATTGATCACCGAGACCAACGAGCGGTGGAACGAAACTGAGTTGCACCTCCGCAAGGGCGAACTGCTCCTGGACTTGAATGCCCACGAGAAGGCCGAGGCTTCCTTCCTGCACGCGCTTACCGTGGCCCAACATCAACGCGCCAAGCTTTGGGAGCTGCGAGCCGCCACATCTCTTGCCCGACTCTGGGCCCAGGGAAACGAGCGGCAAAGGGCTCACGACCTTCTCGCACCGGTTTGCGACTGGTTCACAGAGGGCTTCGCAACGCCGGACATCAAGGAAGCGAGGACATTTCTCGATCTTGTAGAATCCTGATCTGCCGTTTTGGACAATCTGCTGCAGTCAACAACCTCGGGGAGGAGATGATGACATTCCATTCACTCAGGACACGGGAAAAATTACACCTAGCTCGGATTTCGGCGGCGGTGCTGATCGCAATCAGCTTGTCTGCCTTCGCGGTCGCTGCGGCGGAAGCGGCAAATGCAGCGGAAGCGGCAAAGAAATTCTTCGACGCTTACCGCGATCGGAAAGTAGACGCCATGACCACTCTTTTTACCGAGAATGCCACGTTCGTCTACGTGCCTTTCGGTGACGCTGGTTCCGGCAATGTCCTCAAAGATGGCGTGCCGGTCTGGCGGACCCTGATCGATGCTTTCCCTGACCTGCGCAACGAGGTTAGCACAATCTGGGAGGATAAGAGCGGTGACATTGCCTTCGTGGATGTTCACATCGGCGGAAAGCAGACTAAGGACGCGTTTGGTATCACGAACAAAGGCAAGGAGTATTGGTTGCGCCATCTGTTCATTCTGGAAACTAACGAGGAAGGCCGGATCGTCAAGATCACGAGCTTTTGGGACAACGCCACTTGGTACACTCAGCTCGGCAAGACCAGCCTAGAGTGATCGCGGGTCGCGCTCTGTTGCGCTCGAATGAGCCACATAACGACCCCGGCCGAAACGGCGCGATCCATCCAAGCCCAGGAAGCCGCGCCGGGTCGCTCGTCCCGAAGTAGCGCGTCAAGTCCAATCACTAGATGTCTGGATTGAGTGCGGATCACGATTTTCGCAAGTGAGACCACGACGGTCTTGATATGGCGCCGCCTGCGCGTTCCGATCGGCGACACGGAAGGCAGAAAACCACCCTGAGCTGCCCTACGCGTCGGGTGGCAAACGTCAGGCTTCACCATCTGGCGGCGGCGAGCGAGCCTCAGTTCTTCGGCCGCGGTGGTTCCAGGATGCCCATGGCCGGCAGAGCATGCCGCTGAGCAGGAAGAACAGGAATGCGCCCACGGTCCCGCCAGTTGGGCCACGATCGATGCTTGCGTGGCTATTTCCCGAGGACTTCCAGCGTGTCAGCGACGAAGCTCCAGCCGTCCTGCGTGACCACGAATTCCTGCGCGCTCTCGTTGACGGTCAGGTAGCCCTTCTTGACGAGCGCACCTGCGACCCAGACGTCCGGCCGGAAATAGGTCCCGTGCATCTCGATGCCGCGCAGCGGGATGCGTCCGCCGGAGAAGACGAGGTAGGCCATGAACAGCGCCCGCGTGCGCGGCGTGTCCCTCTTAGAGTCATTGTTGTCTTGACCCCAGTTGCCGTAGTCGGCGAGGTCCTCGTAGGGGAATTGGTTGAAACTCTTCGCCGAAGAGGGCTTGCCGTCGATGGCGACCGCCAGCGCGTCGATGATCCTCGTCGCAGTGTCCTTCTCGATTTCCAGCATGCCTTGCCACCCCTTGTCGCTCTCGCCGCCGCCGACGAGTCTCGATGTAGCACAACATGGAGGCATCCCGAATGCTGACCTTCTCCGCAAGGTCTGTGTGCGTCACGCCCGACTCGCCCGAACGCTCAGCCACCGATCATCGGGCTTTCCGATGCACCGACGTACCTGGCTGACGATCCAGCCGGCGTCTGTGAGTGCGGACCGCAGGGCAGACTCGCGCCAGTACGTCTCGACGTAGCGCCGAGGCGCTGCAGCGCTGCCGTGTGTGGACACATCCTCGCCATCGCCGTCTCTAACCGAGGCGTGCAGTCGGCCACCGGGCCGGGTCGCCTCGGCAAGCCGTCCAAGCACCGTGCCGAAATCCTCGCGCGCGACGTGAATCAGGCAGGCACAGGCCCAGATCCCGTCGTACGGCGTGCCGGGACGCTGCGGGTCGGCCAAGTCTTCGGTCAGCGGGTCCAACAGGTCGGCCTCGAAGCCACTCTCGCGAAGCAGTTCGACGAAACCCTTTGAAATGTCGGTGCGTCGGACGCTAATCCCCCGCCTCTCAAGCTCAAGTGCATCTCGCCCGCCACCGCTTCCGATCTCCAGCACCCTGCCAGAGGCACCCAGCTCGGTCACGAACGCATCGATCTCTGTCGCGACCCATTCTGGCATCGCCGCGGCCTCGGCAGCGTACTCCGCCGCGACCGTATCATAGGACCGCACGGTATCCCGGTCGGTGCTCATCCTAGCGCTCCTCCTTCAAGACAAGAGGCCCGATGAGCGAGAGGCCCATCAGCCCGTTGCGCCCTCACACTTTCGGTCGTTGGTGACATCGCGGGCGATTTGCTTCCCAGCATTAGCAGAAGTACGATCTGAGACACTACCGATTGCCCATGGCTGCCGGGCGGCAATGCGCCTGATATAGGCCATAGCGATCAGTTTTCGCTTTTCCTGAAGCAGACATGGCGGGATGCATTCGACTAGTTTCGCGCCGGTTCTACCCTGGCCGAAGATGATCCGCCTGTACTTGGCTCGAACACGTCGTGACATCTGCTCCCCTTGAAATGTCCTCAATTGGGTATGGCTTTTGAGCCGATTGAGGACAGCCGAGTCTCCGGCACGCGCCCGTCACTGCTAGTGCGTTCGGCGGTGACGGACGAAGTAGCCCTCCTTTTCGAGGTCGATCCCCGTCAACCTATCAACCAGCGCACGAAAACGGTTCTCTGCCCTACACGTCGGGTAGCAAGCGTGAGGCTTCACCATCTAGCGGCGGCGAGCGAGCGTCAATTCTTCGGGCGCGGGGGCTCCAGGATCAGCCATTTGATGATGCCCATAGCCGGCAACACCCAGAGCATGCCGCTGAGCAGGAAGAACAGGAAATGCGCCCAAGGTCCCGATTCCGCCAGTTGGGCAACCGCCACGATCGATGCGACCAGCGCATAGACGATGACCAGCGCCACCAGCAGGAATGTTCCGATCAGCTTCTTCAGGCGAATGGGCATTTCGCGATCCCGTTGATCCCTATCGCTTAGGCCCAACGGGAGAGGCACGCAACCCGCAAGAAGCGGCGCGACGGCGTGCCGCGCTATCCAGTCTTGCCAGCGGGGTTGCGATGGTTCACCAATCCGCGACTGCAACCTGCCGGGACAAGCCTATGGCTGCCATATCAGCTGCCGCGCCTTTCGTGGCCCGCGACCGCGACCTGCGCAACCGGGCGCTGGTGCGCGGCTGGCTCTACGTCGTGCTTCTGGTGGTGTTCGTACTGGTGCTGGTCGGCGGCGCCACCAGGCTCACGGAGTCCGGCCTGTCGATCACCGAATGGAAGCCGATCCACGGCATCATCCCGCCGCTCAACGACGCCGAATGGCAGGAGGAATTCCAGCGCTACCAGCAGATCCCGCAATATGCCGAGCTTAACAAAGGCATGAGCATCGACGCGTTCAAGTCGATCTTCTGGTGGGAATGGGTGCACCGGATCCTGGCGCGCGGTGTCGGCGTGATTTTTGCCGTGCCGCTGGTATTTTTCTGGGCGACGCGCCGCATCGAACGCGGCCTTGGGCCAAAGCTGATCGGCATCCTCGTCCTCGGCGGCCTGCAGGGCGCGATCGGCTGGTGGATGGTGGCGTCCGGACTGGTCGACCGGGTCTCCGTCAGCCAGTACCGGCTGGCGACGCATCTGACGCTGGCCGCGCTGATCTTCACCGCGACCATGATGGTCGCGCGTGGATTGGCCCCACACTCCGAGCCCGCCGCTGACCGTTCGACGCAGCGTCTGGCCTGCTTTCTGGTGCTGCTGGCGCTGATCCAGATCTATCTCGGCGGGCTGGTCGCCGGGCTCGATGCCGGCCTGAGCTACAACACGTGGCCGCTGATGGACGGCAAGCTCATCCCCGACGATCTGTTGATCCTCGAGCCGGCATGGCGCAATTTCTTTGAGAGCCCGAAGACGGTTCAGTTCATCCACCGGCTCGGCGCCTACGCGATCTTCGGCGCAGCTCTTTGGCACATGATCGCGACGCACCGCCGCCAGCCCGGCACGACGCATGCGCGCCGCGCGACGTTGTTGTTTCTGATGGTGCTGGGGCAGGCCTTGATCGGCATCGGCACGCTGCTGATGCATGTGCCGCTGCACATGGCGCTGACGCATCAGGCATTCGCGCTAGTCCTGCTGGGGTTTGCCGCAGCGCATTGGCGCGGCACCAAAGGCGCTTATCCGCTGCCCAACCAGATCGCCGTCAGAGGCTGAGCCGCACCGCCCTGACCGCCGCGGCAATGGACAATTCGCGGCTTTCCTCGATCGCGTTGCCGTCTTCATGATGCCATAATGCCGACAGGCAGCCATAGGCGATGGCGTGATCCAGAATGGCTGGCGGCGTTTGGCCGAGCGTCGTGGCGAAGATCTCGGCCATGTGGGCAATCCGGCCGGGGATCACGGCAAAGATCGTCGCGCTCGAGCGGGTTGTAGAACATGTTCGCCGCATCGAAGCCGGGATCGCCAAGAAGGCCCTTCGGGTCGATCGCCAGCCAGCCGCGCGGTCCCTGCATGATGTTGTCGTGGTGCAGGTCGCCATGCAGCGGCAGCACGTCGACAGGATCGGCCAACAGCCGCTCCGCGGTCGCAGCCGCTTCGACATAGAGGCTCTTTTCGCCGGCGTCGCGATCGATCTTCGCCTTCTTGAACAGGCTGGAAAACCGTAGCCGCAGCGGCTGCAGATCCGGTGGGGCAGGGTGGTCGGATGGCGAGAACAGTCTTGCCATCACTTCGGCCGCGATTGCTGTAGCGGCATTGTCTCCCTGCTCCAAGAGAACTTGTGACAGCAGGGTTTCGCCGGCAAATTCGAGCAGCATGCAGTGGCCGTCGCGGCCGAGCAGCCGCACTGCGCCTTCGCCGCGCCGCCAGGCGAGGAAATGCTCGCCGCGCAACTCGTCTTCGACGTCGTCGAAAGCTTTGAGGGCCTTGACGACCGCCGGCGAGCCGTCCGCGCGAAAAACCTTCCAGATGCGGCTGCTGAACGTCTCGGCAATCAGTTCTGGCGCGCTGACCTTCCAGCGTTTCGGAAATGCCGGAGCGTCCATTCAGTGCTTGAGGCCGAGCATCAGATCCATGTTCTGCACGGCAGCACCCGAGGCGCCCTTGCCGAGATTGTCGTAGACGGCGAGCAGCAGCGCCTGGGCCCTGTCGTCATTGGCGAAGACATAGAGCTTCATCCGGTTGGTGCCGTTGTAGATTTCCGGATTGATCTCCGGCACGCGCTCCAGTTGCTCATAGGGGGCCACTTCCACCACGCCGCCATCGATGGCGGCGAAATGGTCGGCGATCGCCGCATGAAGTTCGGCGCCGGTCGGCACATAGTCGAGGCCGCCGAGCTGCAGCGGCACCACTGTGATCATACCTTGCGCGAAATTCCCGACCGCCGGCTGCATGATCGGGTCATGCGACAGCTTCGCATAGGTCCTGAGCTCCGGCACATGCTTGTGCTGCAGGGTCAGCCCGTAGGGCAGAAATTCCGAGGCATCCTCGCCCTTGGCGACATAGTCCTCGATCATCGGCCGGCCGCCGCCCGAATAGCCCGATATGCCGTTGACGGTGACCGGAAAATCCGGCGGCAACAGCCCGGCCGCCACCAGCGGCCTGAGCGTCGCGATCGGGCCTTGCGGCCAGCAGCCCGGATTGGCGACGCGCTTCGCCGAAGTGATTTTCCGCGCCTGATCCTTGTCCATTTCGGCGAAACCATATTCCCAACCTTCGGCCACGCGATGCGCGGTCGAGGCGTCGATGACCTTGGTGGGGTCGTTGGTTATCAGCGAGACGCTTTCTTTCGCGGCTGCGTCCGGCAGGCACAGGATCGCGACATCGGCGGCGTTGAGGAACTCGGCTCTAGCTGCCGGTTCCTTGCGGCGCTCGCTCGGAATGGAGATGATCTCCAGGTCGCCGCGCTCAGCAAGCAGTGCCCTGATCTGGAGACCGGTGGTGCCGTGCTCGCCGTCGATGAAGATTTTCGGTTTCATTACCTGCCTGAATTCCTGTTGTCTCAGTTAGATGCCGCTTGCCTGATTCAATGCCGCAACGGCGTGATTGCCGCTGTTCAGCTCTTCGAGTCGAGCCTTTCGTTCCGCCAGGAGCCCAAGATAGTGCATGGCCACCGTCGAGCCGGCAATCGCTGTTATATCGGCGTGATCATAGGCCGGCGCAACCTCCACGACGTCGGCGCCGACGATATCGACCTGATTGATCTGGCGCAGCACCGACAGGATTTTTGCCGAAGACGGCCCGCCGGCGACCGGCGTGCCGGTGCCGGGCGCGAAGGCCGGGTCCAGGCAATCGATATCGAAGGTGACATAGGCCTTCTTGCCACCAGTGCGGTCCACGATGGCATAGGCGATATCGGACGCGCGCATGTCCTCGACTTCGTGGCCGTACAGGATCTTGATGCCGAAGGTGTCGGGCGCATGGGTGCGGATGCCGATCTGGATCGAACGGTCGGGATCGATAATGCCCTCCTTGACCGCACGGCCGACGAAGGAGCCGTGATCGATGCGCTTGCCATCGTCCGGCCAGGTGTCCTGGTGGGCGTCGAACTGCACCAGAGCCAGCGGGCCGTGGATGGCGGCATGCGCCTTGAGCAGCGGCCAGGTGACGAAATGGTCGCCGCCGAGCGATAGCAGGAAGGCGCCGGATTTCAGGATCTTCGCCGCCTCGCGCTCGATTGTCCCTGGCGTCTTCTGGTGATTGCCGCTGTCGAGCAGGCAATCGCCATAGTCGACCACGGCAAGCTGTTCGAACAGATCGCGCGAGAACGGATATTGCGGATCGTTGTCGAGGATGGTCGAGGCGCGGCGAATCGCCTGCGGCCCGAAACGCGCGCCCGGCCGGTTGGTGACGGCGGCGTCGAAAGGGATGCCCCACACCACCGCGTCCGCGCCCTTCACGTCCTTCGTGTATTTGCGTCGCATGAACGACAGCGCGCCGGCATAGGTCGGCTCGAAGGACGCACCCGTCCTGGCCCGGGCGGTGAAGGCGTGGTCGATGTTGCTGTTCGGCATGAAGCGATCTCCTGTGCGTCGAGGCGCAACCTTATTGGATATAATTCTCAGAAATGCGACCCCTTCCGAGGCCATGGCCATTCGCGCTCGGTCACAAATTCTTGCTTGCCAGGTGAGCCCGCATGGCAAACCCGGAAATTGCGTAGGTAAGCATGAATGCAACCGAAAGTAGATAGCCGTCGCCGGATGGGATGGTGTCGGCCGCGGAGCGGAACAGATACGGGCGCGCCAAGCCGGCCCACCGACCGCCAGGACGGCGGCATCGATCTCGGCAAGCTGATTGCCGGCGACCTGCTGATTGCCGTCGGTTCGAGGTTTCAGAACGGCCGCTTTAGCCGGCATTGACCGGACTTTCCAGCATTTGCGAAGCCGGCTTCGTTCACCAGGCTGTCACGTGCGTCGCTTAACCGGGTGCCCATCCGGTACGGAGCGATTCTCATGCGAACGACCTGGCTGAACCTTCTGCTTTCCGCCGCCTTGGTGCTCTTCACAGGCACGGCATCGGCAGCCGAAACACGCGCCAGACAGATTCTCGACCGTTTCGAACACGCCAATCAGTGGCGCGATCATGTGATGGTGGCGGCACACCGCGCCGGCAGCATGCAAGCGCGCAAGTCGCTTCATGCGGAGAACTCGATCGCCGCCGTCGAGGCATCGATCGCGCTTGGCGCCGAAATCGTCGAGGTCGACCTCAGGCGCTCAAAGGACGGCCAGTTCGTCATCATGCATGACAGCTGGCTCGACCGCACGACGAATTGCAAGGGCGAGGTGATCAAGCGCACGCTGGCCGAACTCAAAACTTGCAGACTGGTGATCGAAGGCACCGGCGCTGTCACCGATGAGCCGGTTTCGACGCTGCGCGAAATGCTGATGGCGACCAAGGACAGGATACTCATCAACATCGACAACAAGCTCGATGTCGACAGCCTGGCCGGCATGATCGCGGTCGCGCGCGATCTGGGCATGGCCGAACAGGTGATCGTCAAGGAGAACCTGTGGAATCCGGCCAGGATCACCACTGTCAAAGCCGCCATGGGCGCGATCGGCAGTGGTTTCCAGTTCATGCCGATTATCGCCGATGACGCGGTTCGCGACGCCGGTTTCGCCGAGAAAGTCAGCGGGATCTTTTCGCCGCGCGCGGTCGAGATGATCAACTGGCGCGCGGGATCAGAGACGCTGACCGAGACCGGCGGTCCGCTGTTCAGCCCCCGCATGCGCGCGGCGGCGATAAGGGGCGACTGGCACATCTGGGCCAATACCTACGCCATCGTCAACAAGCCGGGCGGCTTCCTTGCCGGCGGTCGTGGCGACGAACTGGCGGTGCTCGCCAGTCTGCCGCGCGAGACCTACGGCTTCTGGGCCAAGCGCGGCGCCACCATCATCCAGACCGACGAGCCGAAAGCGGCGATCCACTGGCTGACGGCGAACGGCTACCGCGTGCCTTATTCTGATGAGACGCGGCCGGCGGAGCCGGCGAACACCGCAAGCATCAACTAGTTCCTCTGCACAGGGGATTTGGTTCTTTGACTGACGGTCGCGCTGCCGGCCGGCCTGCAGCTGCCAATCTCCAACCTCTGCGATTAACCGTAAGCCCCCGCGCCTTCGTCATCCTAGGCCGAAGCAAGGAGCGAAGCGACGCGGCGTAGACCCTAGGATCCATGCCGTTAACCAAGCCGAAGAATGCAGCGGCCAAGAACGGCACTTGTACCGCAACTGCGCTCGTTACCCTTCCACCATGACCGGCTATGCCTATATGACCGCAAGCCAGAAGCGCGGCACGATCTACATCCGCGTCACTAATGATCTCGGCCGCCGCATGCCGGAGCACAAATCCGGCCAAGGCTCGCGCTTCACCAGCCGCTACGGCGTGCAGCGTCTGGTCTGGTACGAGGAGCATTTTTGACATTCGTGACGCCATCCAGCGCGAGAAGTCGCTGAAGCGTTGGCCGCGCCAATGGAAGATCGAGCTGATCGAGAAGACCAATCCAGAGTGGTTCGAGCTTTTTCGTGGTACCGGGTGGTAGGCGTTCGGTTCTGAGCCGCTGCATTCTTCGGCTGAGGTAACGGTATGGATCCCAGGGTCTGCGCCGCGTCGCTTCGCTCCTTGCTCCGCCCTCGGATGACGAAGCGGAGGGGTGTTTCGGCTACGCTCCAAGGTTTGCGAGTTTGCGCTGGGGTTGGCTCGCAGGGCTACAAGAGCAGGCGACCTTTCGCCCTTCAAAGTACCGGCCGATCGGCCTTGAATTTGGGCCATGTTAGTAATCGCCAAAAGAAAAGGCCGCCCGGAGGCGGCCTTTTCGAATGTTTGAAGCTGCGCAGTGCTTAGCGCTTCGAGAACTGGAACGAGCGGCGGGCCTTCGCCTTGCCGTACTTCTTGCGCTCGACGACGCGGCTGTCACGGGTCAGGAAGCCGCCCTTCTTGAGCACGCCGCGCAGCGCCGGCTCGTAATAGGTCAGCGCCTTGGAGATGCCGTGGCGCACGGCACCGGCCTGGCCGGAAAGGCCGCCGCCAATGACCGTGGCTACGATGTCGTACTGGCCGGCGCGGTTGGCGGCGATGATCGGCTGGTTGAGGATCATCTGCAGGACCGGACGCGCGAAATATTCGGCGAACACCTTGTCGTTGACGACAATCTTGCCGGAGCCGGGCTTCACCCAGACACGCGCGATGGCGTTCTTGCGCTTGCCGGTGGCATAGGCGCGGCCCGACTTGTCGAGCTTCTGGACATGGACGGGTGCAGCCGGCTGCGTGTTGGTGTTGCCGGTGGCAGTTCCGAGTTCTGCGAGCGAGGAAAGCTCAGCCATTTTACGAAACCTTCTTGTTCTTGGCGTTCAGCTTGGCCACGTCGAGCGCGACGGGCTGCTGGGCGACATGCGGATGTTCCGTGCCTGCATAGACGCGGAGATTCTTCATCTGGCGACGGCCGAGCGGGCCGCGCGGGATCATGCGTTCGACGGCCTTCTCGACGACACGCTCGGGGAAACGGCCCTCGAGCAGCTGGCGCGCGGTGCGCTCCTTGATGCCGCCAGGGTGGCCGGTGTGCCAGTAATAGACCTTGTCGGTGAATTTCTTGCCGGTGAACACCACCTTGTCGGCATTGATGACGATGACGTTGTCGCCGTCGTCGACATGCGGGGTGAAGGTGGGCTTGTGTTTGCCGCGAAGATGATTGGCGACGACAGTGGCGAGACGGCCAACGACGAGACCCTCGGCGTCGATCAGCACCCACTTCTTCACCACATCCGCAGGCTTCTGCGAAAAGGTTGCCATGGATTATTGCTTTCGGTTCGGACCTTCCCCATCGACGAATGACAAGGAAAGGCGTTTCTTGTTGCTTGGATTGACGCCGAGCGTTCGCCCGCCGCCAATAACAAAACGGCGGCCTTTGCGGGCCGCTGTTCCGTGAGGGCTTATAGGCGAGGGCGGTTTTCGAGTCAAGGCAGGCGAAAAGCCGGGCGGCGGGTAAAATACAGTAAAAACAACCGCTTGCATGAAAGGTATTATTTTACCACATCATTAATCCGTCTCGGCGGGATCGAATAAGTCCCCGTGGCGTGCGCTACCGTGTGTCCCTCCGGCCCGGCGACGATGTCTATATCGAACACCATCAGGCTCTTGCCCAGCTTCAGGATCCGGCAATGGCCGTCGATCGGTCCGGCCTCGGCCTTTCGGACAAAATTGATGTTGAGGTTGGTGGTCACCGAAAGCGCATCCGGCCCGGCATGCGAAAGCACGCAGACATAGCCGCCTATGTCGGCCAGCGTGAACAGCGACGGGCCCGATACGGTCCCGCCGGGGCGCACATGTCGCTCGTCGGCATTCAGGCGCACCGTGCAGCCGCCCGGAAACACCTCGATCGCCTCGTAGAAGGTGAACTGGTCGTTGAGCTGCGGGTAGACGGTCTCCATCAAGGCATTGACTTGCGCCGCGGTCAGCACCGGCTTGAGATTGCTTTGGGCAGGCATAGGCGGTTTCCTGTCTGTGGGGCCGGTATGGGCGCCGGCGGTCCCAAGGCGAGGGTACTTGGCTGAGACCGCACCGCCGAGAAAACACGCCTCAAGGCTGTTCTTCAATCGGCAGCGTGCTAGTTCTTTTGTTCCATGGCCGCGCGTCCGATGTCGCTGGCCGATGAAGAGGTTGGAGAACATGGCTGAAATCGTCGCCATCAAGCCGGCTGTTGCCGAAGGTCCTGTCGTCTCGAGGCTGGACAAGGGCGTCCTGCGCCTGACGCTCAGCAATCCGCCAGCCAATGCGCTGTCGCTGGCGGTGATGGCGGCGCTGATGGCGGAACTTGACCGCGCGAAAGCCGACAGATCCGTCCGCGTCATCATCCTGGCAGCGGCCGGAAAGGTGTTCTGTGCCGGACACGACCTCAAGGAAATGACCGCTCACCGCGGCGATGCCGATCGCGGCAAGGCATTCTTCGAGGAGACGTTTTCCGCTTGCGCGACACTGATGCAGGCGATCGTGCGCCATCCCAGACCGGTGATCGCTGAGGTCGATGGTCTGGCGACGGCGGCCGGGGCACAACTGGTGGCGAGCTGCGATTTGGCGATCGCCTCGCATGAGGCGACCTTCTGCACGCCCGGCGTCAATATCGGCCTGTTCTGCTCGACGCCGATGGTGGCGCTGTCACGCAACGTCTCGCGCAAGCAGGCGATGGAGATGCTTTTGACCGGCGAGACGATCGATGCGGCAACGGCCAAGGAATTCGGCCTGGTCAATCGCGTGGTGCCGCGCGAATATCTGAATCAGATTGTCACCAAATACGCGCAAACCATTGCTGGCAAATCGTCTTTGGTCGTCAAGACCGGCAAGGAAGCTTTTTACGAACAAGCCGAGATGGGGCTGGCCGAGGCCTATGCCTATACCGGCCGCGTCATGGTCGACAACATGCTGGCACGCGACGCGGAAGAGGGCATCGGCGCCTTCATCGGCAAGCGCAAGCCGGAATGGACGGACGACTAGACATGGAACCCCGCATCTCAATCGTCACTATCGCCGTCGACGATCTCGAGCGCGCCACGCGCTTCTACGAGGGGATGGGCCTGACCCGCCATGCCGGCATCACCGACGGCGTCACCTTCTTCCAGATGGGCGGCGTCATTCTCGGCCTGTTTCCGCGCGCAAGCGCCGAAGCGGATTCAGGCGTCACTTTCGGCACGGCGCCGTCGGCGATCTACCTCGCCTACAACACCCGCTCCGACACGGAAGTCGATCACGTGCTTGCGATGGCCGAGAAGGCCGGCGGTCGTATCGTCAAGCCGGCCGGCCGCGCCTTCTGGGGCGGCTGGTACGGTTATTTCGCCGACACGGAAGGTATGTCTGGGAAGTGGCGCACAATCCGGCTTTTCCGATCGCGGAAGACGGCAGCATCTCGCTGCCGGGCTGATCCCTCTTCCAGATGGCATATCGCAAGCAACTGACGCGGCTGAAGGCGCCCTATCTCAAGCGCATCCTGATAGAGCCAGCCCGGGTCGCAGATTGGGAAAAATATCCCTGGAACCTGCCGATCTTTCGCAGCCACGATTTCGAACTGGAATTTACCACGCCCATCACCATCATCGTCGGCGAGAACGGCACCGGCAAATCGACATTGCTCGAGGCGATCGGCGCGCTGGCCGGATATGATGAGGCAGGTGGCGGCAAGGGCTACATGCCCATCGACCACTCCCGCGCCATCGACAAGAGCGGCGCGGCACTGGCGGAAACGCTGCGCGGCCATTGGCTGCCGAAGGTCACCGCCGGCTGGTTCTTCCGCGCCGAATCTTTTTACTCCGTGGCCCGCTATCTCGATCAGGCCGCCATCGACGCCCATGCGGCGCCGCCCGACTTCCTGTCCTGGTCGCATGGCGAGGGTTTCATCCGCTTCTTCGAGGAGCGCTGCCGCCGGCAAGGCATCTACATCCTCGATGAGCCCGAAAGCGCCTTGTCGCCGACGCGGCAGATCGAGCTTCTCAAAATGTTGCGGCGGATGGATCTATCAGGCACGGCGCAAGTGATCATGGCGACGCATTCGCCTCTGCTGATGGCCTGTCCCGGCGCGCGGCTGTTCCGCATCAGCCGGTTCGGCCTCGACCCGACCGATTTTCACGATACCGATCAATTCCGCATGATGCGCAGTTTCTGCAACGACCCGGATGGTTTTCTCGCCGAAGCTCTGTATGAGGACGAGGCATGAACCACGACGCCTACGACAATGCCTATATCGCCGGCATCCTCAATTCGGTGAAGACCGTCGCCATGGTCGGTGCGTCCGCCAATGATGTGCGGCCGAGCTACTTCGTGCTGAAATACCTGCTGGGCAAGGGGTTTTCGGTGTTCCCGATCAACCCGGGACAGGCCGGCAAGGAAATCCTTGGCCGAATGACGTATGCCAGGCTCGCAGATGTTCCCGAGCCGATCGACATGGTCGACGTTTTTCGCGGCTCCGCGGCAGTGCCGGGCGTCGTCGACGAGGTCTTGCGGCTCGATCCGTTGCCGAAAGTCATCTGGATGCAGCTTGGCGTGCGCCATGACGAGGCGGCCGCGCGCGCCGAAGCCGCCGGCATCAAGGTGGTGATGAACCGCTGCCCCAAGATCGAATATGGCAAGCTGTCGGGCGAAATCGGCTGGACCGGCGTCAACTCAGGCGTGCTGTCGTCGAAGAAGCCGCTGATGCGGCCGGGATTCCAGAGCTTCGGCGTTCGCCAGAAGTAGACGGAAAGTTATTCCGGTAATTGGCGCATTTTCTCGTGCCTCGGTCACGGAACGTGCATCGACGGGCATTTTCTTCTTTGCATTCGCCACCGGGCTTCGCCAAGAATGCCCGGCGATTTCCAGAAGGTTCAAAAGGGAGATTTTCGATGACCCGTACGCCCGGTTTCAACACGCTCGCCGTCCATGCGGGTGCCAAGCCCGATCCGGCGACCGGCGCGCGTGCCACGCCGATCTACCAGACGACCTCCTTTGTCTTCGATGATGCCGACCATGCCGCCTCGCTGTTCGGGTTAAAGGCCTTCGGCAACATCTATACCCGGATCATGAATCCGACGCAGGCGGTGCTGGAAGAGCGCATCGCGGCGCTCGAAGGCGGCACGGCAGGGCTGGCCGTGGCGTCGGGCCATGCCGCGCAGGTGCTCGTCTTCCATAATCTGATGCAGCCCGGCGACAATTTCGTCTCCGCGACAAGGCTTTACGGCGGCTCGATCAACCAGTTCGGCCACGCCTTCAAGAATTTCGGCTGGCAGGTGCGCTGGGCCGACACCAACGACATCTCGACCTTCGAGAGCCAGATCGACGAAAAGACCAAGGCGATCTTCATCGAGAGCCTGGCCAATCCGGGCGGTGTCTTCGTCGACATCGAGAAGATCGGCGACATCGCCCGCAAGCACGGCCTGCCGTTGATTGTCGACAACACGCTGGCCTCGCCGTACCTGGTGCGGCCGATCGAGCATGGCGCCGACATTGTCGTGCATTCGCTGACCAAGTTCATCGGCGGCCACGGCAATTCGATCGGCGGCGCGATTGTCGACGGCGGCACCTTCGACTGGTCGAAATCCGGCAAATACCCGATGCTGTCGGAGCCGCGCCCCGAATATGGCGGTCTCGTCCTGCACGAAACCTTCGGCAATTTCGCTTTCGCCATTGCTGCACGCGTGCTCGGTCTGCGCGACATGGGCCCGGCGATCTCGCCCTTCAATGCATTCCTGATCCTGACCGGGCTGGAAACCCTGCCGCTCAGGATGCAGCGCCATTGCGACAATGCGGTCACCGTCGCCGGCTGGCTGTCCAACCACCCAAAGGTGGCCTGGGTGTCGTATCCCGGCCTGCCCAGCGACAAGAACAATGCGCTGCAGAAGAAGTACTCGCCGCTTGGCGCCGGCGCCGTATTCACCTTCGGCCTGAAGGGCGGCTATGCGGCAGGCATCAAATTCGTCGAGGCGCTCGAACTGTTCTCGCACCTCGCCAATGTCGGCGACACCAAGTCGCTGGTCATCCATCCGGCATCGACCACGCATCGGCAGCTGTCCGACGAGCAGAAGGTCGCGGCAGGCGCTGGGCCGGATACGGTCAGGCTTTCGGTCGGCATCGAGGATGTCAACGACATCGTCGCCGATCTGGAACAGGCCCTCGCCAAGATCTGATCCCTGCTGGAAGGAGCTTCCATGAACGCGCCAAAATTCATCTCCATCGGTGTCGACAGCATCGAATCGGAACTTGGCGCGCCGGCGTCGGATCGCCTGATCTCTGGCGATCCGAAATTTCGCACCTGGAATGTCGAGGAACGCGACGGCGGGCTCTATGCCGGCATCTGGGAGGCGACCCCGGGCAAATGGCGCATCGAGTATGACGAGTGGGAGTTCTGCCACATTCTCTCCGGCGTCTCGGTCATATCCGAGGAGGGCGGTGAGGCACGCACCGTCAGGGCCGGCGACAGTTTCGTGCTCAGGCCGGGCTTCAAGGGAAGTTGGGAAGTGCTTGAAACGACGCGCAAGGAGTATGTGATCAATCTTTGATCACCGTCCGGTGTGCACGGCGAGCGTTTCCAGCCCGTGGAAATGATAGGTGTCGCGAAAGCGCGGCTGTTCGGCGAGATGCAGCCGCGGTAGGCGCTCGAACAGGCTCTTCAGCGATACCTGCAATTCGAGCCGGGCAAGCGGCGCGCCGATGCAGAAATGAATGCCGGCGCCGAACGAGACGTTCTTCTGGTCCGCGCGATCCGGCCGAAAGGCGAGGGGCTCAGCAAACGCAGCCGGGTCGTGGTTGGCCATGCCGAGCAGCAGGCCGATCGTCTCGCCCGGCCGCACGATCACGCCTGGCCCGGCCTCAATCTCCTCATAGGCATAGCGCGTGAACATGTGCAGCGGCGCGTCGAAGCGCAGGCATTCCTCGACGGTCGCTGCCGTGGCTTCTGCAGAAACGAAGAAGCGGCGGGGGTCGCCACCTTGCGCGAGGATCGAGCGCACCGCATTGCCGGTCTGGTGAACGGTCGCCTCGTGGCCGGCATTGAGCAGCAGGATGGCCGAGGACACCAGCTCGTCCTCCGAGAGTTTTTGGCCACCGTCTTGCGCCGAGATCAGCAGCGACAACAGATCGTCGCCGGGTTTCTTCCGCCGGTCCGCGACATAGCCGCGCAGGAAATCGGAAAACTCGCGCGCGGCGCGATTGGCCGTCTCTTCCGTTTCGCGCGTGCGGCCGTGCATGTACATGGCGACCATCTGATGCGACCAGTCGAGCAGTTGCGGCCCCATCTCGACCGGCACGCCGAGCATCTCGGCAATGATGGTGATCGGCAAAGGCGATGCGAAGGCTGGCAGCAGGTCGGCCTGGTCCGGTTCGAAACGGTCGATCAGCTCGTTGGCGAGCGCCTTGACGCGAGGCCTCAGCCGTTCGACGTGACGCGAGACGAAGGCGCGGTTGACCAGCGTTCTGAGCCTGGTGTGAACGGGCGGTTCCAGCTCCAGCATCGAATTGGCCTCGATGCCGTCGAATGCGCTGAGATGGGTGCGGTCCGGGCCGATGCCCCTTCTGTCAGGGATGCCGGCCGGGTTCTGGCGGCCGAAGCGGCGATCGCGCAGCAGCCGGTTGACGTCGTCGAAGCCGCCAAAGCACCAGAAGCCGAACTCTTCCCAGAAGAAGGCGTTCGATGCGCCGTGCATAAAGGCATAGGCCTCATAGGGGTTCTGGTAGAAAGCCGGCTCGTGCGGGTCCAGTCGCACATGGCGGGTCGAGGAATCGAAGGCAAGATAGGTCAGCATCAATTTGGTCATGCCAGACAATTAACGCGGCTTGCCAGCTTGATGCCAGACCGTATGTTGGCCCCCTGCAATCTGATGCGTGTCGCCCAAAAGTGTGATGCGGTTTTGGGATAACGACATGCACAGAAGCGCGTTGAGCCAGCCGAAGCGGCTGCGGAAAGACTGACTTGATGAATGTGATCGTGGTTGGCGCAGGCATTGCGGGGCTTTCGACGGCGTGGTCGCTGGTCAAGGCCGGGCACCGGGTCACGATCGTTGAGCAGGGGTCGATTCCCAATCCGCTTGCTGCTTCGGGCGATCATCATCGCATCATCCGCCGCGCCTATGGTGCAGCGGCGGGCTATGGCCGGCTGATCACCGAAGCCTATCAGACCTGGGACGAAATGTGGGCCGATCTCGGCGAAAACCATCTCGACCCGCGCGGCTTCATCTGCATTTCACGCGAGCCGGGAGACGAAGCCGAGGAATACCGCGAAGGCATGGAAGCCGGGAACTACCCATTCGAACTGTTCGAGCCGGACGCCGCTGTCCAACGCTGGCGGTTCCTGGAGCCCGGCTCGTTCCGCTACGCGTATTTTTCGCCGGACGGCGGTGCGCTGCATTGCCGCAGGATCGCCGCCGGCCTCGCCAAATGGCTGCGCGCCAGCGGCGCCAACGTATACGAAAACAGCAAGGTGGTTGAGGTCGACGCCGGGGCCGGCCGCATCGTGCTTGAAAGCGGCGAGACGATGCAGGCCGACCGCATTGTCGTCACCGCCGGCGCCTGGGTGCTGAAACTGTTTCCGGAACTGGGCGGCCACCTGAAGACCTGGCGCACCGCGCTTGCCTATGTCGAACCGCCGGCGGATCTGAAGGCGGCATGGCAGACAGCCCCGGTCATCCTCAATGTCGGCGGCGCCGTCGACGGCTACGTGATCCCGCCGTCCGGCGGCGCCGGCATGAAATTCGGCTCGGGCCTGCACAGAGTGCCGACCAGCGATGCCGACTGGAACCGCCAGCCGGTGCCGGGCGAGGGCGAGGCGATCCGCAACCTGTTTTCGGCGCCGATCGCCCGCATCGAGGAGTACGGGGTGACCGAAGTCGTCACCTGCGCCTACACATTCACCGCCGATGAGAAGTTCCTGGCTCACCAGAAGGGCAAATGTCTTGTTGTCTCGGCCTGCTCCGGCCATGGTTACAAATTCGGCGCAGCGGTCGGCAGGCGCGTAGCGGCGGCCGTCGGCGACGGCGATATCGCGGGGTTGAAGGCATGGCTAAGGGCGGAGGTGGCCTGAGCTAATACCGGCAATGCTTTGGGATATGCACCCGCCGCCACCTGGTCGAGCCTTCCTGCACCATCACCCGGCGCGCCACCCTCTGGTATGACGGCGCGATCTCAGTGATGCGCCGCCGCTCCGGTCGCACCAGCACTTCTCGGGCAACGCTCTCATACTCGGCTGGGAGGACAACCCGTCGGGTGCGCTCGGGTTCAACGACGATTGTTTCGGCGACACGCGCGTGGCGGGCCCTGCGCCAGACCTTGCACAGCACCTTGCGGCCGTGGATGACGCGCCATTCCCACGCATAGCCGCCATCGTCGACCTTGACCGTGTGGTAGATCCTGCGGGTGATGGCTGGCACGACCTCGTATGTGACGCGGGGCGGTGCGATCTGCTCGACGCGCTCAACCGTGCCATAAATCGGTGGGTCGTAGTCGACCATCTGGCCGCCGGGGCTGACCAGCACGTTTTCATAAACGGTTTCGTAGACAAACGGCCTGTTGACCTGCTCGTAGCAGTCGACGGCGCGTCCGCCGGCAGCCGTTCCGGACACCATGCCGAGAACGGCGAGGCTGGCGATGGCCGAGGAAGCAGTTTTCCTGATCATGGCACTCCCCCTGTTTGAACCTTCAGCGCAAGCTCAACGTTGAATTGTAGGGGAAGCCGCATCGCGGGAAAGCAGTTTCGAGATGTTTCGTTAAGCGACGCGGTTAAGAAACTGCTACGCAGCCGCGCCGCTTGAAGAGCAGCAGATGGCTGCCGGCGTTCGCCTCGGGCGAATTCTGTGCAGAAACCTTGATTCGAGTTAACCGGATGGCTAGGAGGGTCGGCCTTGCGCTAGGGTGAGCCGACATCCTATTTACAGGACAACGATCCAGAACCGATTCTGCCCGACTTGCTAATCTCCCGGCGCCGGAATCCCATCTTCAATAAGGGATAGTCCATGAAGAACCCCGTCGAAACCTACATGAACCTCGTTCCGATGGTGGTCGAACAGACCAATCGCGGCGAGCGGGCCTACGATATTTTCTCGCGGCTCCTGAAAGAGCGCATCATTTTCATCACCGGTCCGGTCGAGGACGGCATGGCGACGCTGGTCTGCGCGCAGCTCCTGTTCCTCGAAGCAGAGAATCCGAAGAAGGAAATCAACCTCTACATTAATTCGCCCGGCGGCGTCGTCACTTCGGGCATGGCGATCTACGACACCATGCAGTTCATCAAGCCAGCGGTGGCGACGCTGTGCATCGGCCAGGCCGCCTCGATGGGCTCGCTGCTTCTCACCGCAGGCGAGAAGGGCATGCGCTTCGCCACGCCGAACGCCCGCATCATGGTCCACCAGCCTTCCGGTGGCTTCCAGGGCCAGGCGTCCGACATCGAGCGCCACGCCCAGGACATCATCAAGCTGAAGCGCCGCCTCAATGAGGTCTATGTCAAGCACACCGGCAAGAGCTACGACGAGATTGAAAAGACGCTCGACCGTGACCACTTCATGACCGCCGACGAGGCGAAGGATTTCGGCCTCATCGACAAGGTCATTTCGTCGCGTGAGCCGATCGAAGGTATTGCCACATAAGCCCGGTGGCAGTTGGATAGTGGGAAAACACGCTTTTGATGCCGCTTGCGGCATTTCGGCCACAATTGGCTGTTCCCTCGACGGGAGCAATTGCCTAGGTTAAGCCTATGTTGATTTTCGACGGCTTAGCTTTGTGCGGGGTTGGTGCGAATCATTGCGACGTTTTCTGATATGTGTTTCGTACGGAATGCGTTGCGGGAGCCGGAATACTGGCGGCGGCGATTTCCCGCGATAGATTGAGATATGCGCCCTTTCAACCAGACCATCGGCGGGCGGCTATGAAAGGACATGAAAATGAGCAAGGTCGGCAACAACGGCGGTGATTCCAAGAACACGCTTTATTGCTCGTTTTGCGGCAAAAGCCAGCACGAAGTCCGCAAGCTGATCGCCGGCCCGACGGTGTTCATCTGCGACGAATGCGTCGAGCTCTGCATGGACATCATCCGCGAGGAGAACAAGACCTCGATGGTGAAGTCGCGCGAGGGCGTGCCGACCCCGCAGGAGATCCTCAAGGTTCTCGACGATTACGTCATCGGCCAGCCCTACGCCAAGCGCGTGCTGTCGGTCGCCGTCCACAACCACTACAAGCGCCTCGCTCATGCCGGCAAGAATAATGACGTCGAGCTGGCGAAGTCCAACATTTTGCTGATCGGCCCGACCGGTTGCGGCAAGACGCTGCTTGCGCAGACGCTCGCCCGCATCATCGACGTGCCGTTCACGATGGCCGATGCGACGACGCTGACCGAGGCAGGCTATGTCGGCGAGGATGTCGAGAACATCATCCTGAAGCTCTTGCAGTCGGCCGACTACAACGTTGAGCGCGCCCAGCGCGGCATCGTCTACATCGACGAAATCGACAAGATCTCGCGCAAGTCGGACAATCCTTCGATCACCCGCGACGTGTCGGGCGAGGGCGTCCAGCAGGCGCTGTTGAAGATCATGGAAGGCACGGTCGCCTCCGTGCCGCCGCAGGGCGGCAGGAAGCATCCGCAGCAGGAATTCCTGCAGGTCGACACCGCCAACATCCTGTTCATCTGCGGCGGCGCCTTCGCTGGGCTGGACAAGATCATCTCGGATCGCGGCCGCAAGACCTCGATAGGCTTCGGCGCCACCGTCGCGTCGCCCGAGGATCGCCGCACCGGCGACGTTTTCCGCCTGGTCGAGCCCGAGGATCTGTTGAAGTTCGGCCTCATTCCCGAGTTCGTCGGCCGGCTGCCGGTCCTGGCGACGCTGGAGGACCTCGACGAGCCGGCGCTGATCCAGATCCTGACCGAGCCGAAGAACGCGCTGGTCAAGCAGTACCAGCGGCTGTTCGAGATGGAGAATGTCGACCTGACCTTCCACGAGAATGCGCTGTCGGCGATCGCCAAGCGCGCTATCGAGCGCAAGACCGGCGCGCGCGGCCTGCGCTCGATCATGGAAGCGATCCTGCTCGACACGATGTTCGAGCTGCCGGCGCTGGAAGGCGTGCGCGAAGTGGTTATTTCGGAAGAGGTGGTGTCCGGCAACGCCAGGCCGCTCTACATCTATTCCGAGCAGAAGGAAAAGAAGGGCAACGTCAGCGCCTGACGTGAGCCTCTGCAGTGGAAATTCTTCAAACGGCGCCGTGAGGCGCCGTTTTGTTTTGCGGACGGCCGACTTGTGATGGACGGATTGTGACAGATTGTGTGATGGACGGATTGTGACAGATTGGATGAACGGTTTCGTGTTGACCCTTGATCTTTGCCCCCCGTGCCTCCAACTAACTGAGGAAGGCCGGGGTGCTGAATTCTGTGCTGTAAAACTCCCGTCACAAACGGTGGTAGGCGGAACGATCCTCGGTCGTTAATATGAGATTCGCGGTTGGCCGATTGGCGGTCGCGATATGAAAGGTTGGACAATGGCCAAAATATCCAAGGCTCCCAGCGACGGCGTCTTCGCAGTCCTCCCACTGCGCGACATCGTGGTGTTCCCGCACATGATCGTTCCGCTCTTCGTCGGGCGTGAAAAGTCGATCAAAGCGCTGGAAGAGGTGATGGGTCAGGAAAAGCAGATCCTGCTTGCGACCCAGATGAATGCCGCCGATGACGATCCCGAGTCCGATGCCATCTTCGACATCGGCACGCTCGCCAATGTGCTGCAATTGCTGAAGCTGCCGGACGGCACCGTGAAGGTGCTGGTCGAAGGCGCCTCGCGCGCGAAAATCGTTTCGTTCACCGACCGTTCCGACTTCCACGAGGCCCACGCCGCGGCATTGGTCGAACCGGATGAGGAAGAGGTCGAGGTCGAGGCGCTGGCCCGTTCCGTCGTCACCGACTTCGAGAACTACGTCAAGCTGAACAAGAAGATCTCGCCCGAAGTGGTTGGTGCCGCCAGCCAGATCGACGACTATTCCAAGCTCGCCGATACGGTTGCCTCGCATCTTGCCATCAAGATCCCCGAGAAGCAGGAGATGCTCGCCACGCTTTCGGTCAAGGAGCGGCTGGAAAAGGCGATGGGCTTCATGGAAGCCGAAATCTCCGTCCTGCAGGTCGAGAAGCGCATCCGTTCGCGCGTCAAGCGCCAGATGGAGAAGACGCAGCGCGAATACTACCTCAACGAGCAGATGAAGGCGATCCAGAAGGAGCTCGGCGAAGGCGAGGACGGCCGCGACGAGGCCGCCGAGATCGAGGCGCGCATCAAGAAGACCAAGCTCTCCAAGGAGGCCCGCGAAAAGGCGGAAGCCGAGCTGAAGAAGCTGCGGACGATGTCGCCGATGTCGGCTGAATCGACCGTCGTGCGCAACTATCTCGACTGGATCCTGTCGATACCGTGGGGCAAGAACTCCAAGGTCAAGCAGGATCTGGCCTTCGCGCAGAACGTGCTCGACACCGACCATTTCGGCCTCGACAAGGTCAAGGACCGCATCGTCGAATATCTCGCCGTGCAGAGCCGCCAGAAGAAGCTGAAAGGGCCGATCCTGTGCCTGGTCGGACCTCCCGGCGTCGGCAAGACCTCGCTCGGCAAGTCGATCGCCAAGGCGACGGGCCGCGAGTTCATCCGCATGGCGCTGGGCGGCGTACGCGACGAGGCCGAAATCCGCGGTCACCGGCGCACCTATATCGGCTCGATGCCCGGCAAAGTCATCCAGTCGATGAAGAAGGCGAAGAAGTCCAACCCGCTCTTCCTGCTCGACGAGATCGACAAGATGGGCCAGGATTTCCGCGGCGACCCGTCGTCGGCCTTGCTTGAGGTGCTCGATCCCGAGCAGAACTCGACGTTCATGGACCACTACCTCGAGGTCGAATACGACCTGTCGAGCGTGATGTTCGTGACGACGGCGAACACGCTGAACATCCCTGCGCCCTTGATGGACCGCATGGAGATCATCCGTATCGCCGGCTACACCGAGGACGAGAAGATCGAGATCGCCAAGCGCCACCTTATGCCCAAGGTGATCCGCGATCATGCGCTGCAGCCGAAGGAGTTCTCCGTCGGCGAGGACGCGATCCGCGGCATCATCCAGACCTACACTCGTGAAGCGGGCGTCAGGAGCCTGGAGCGCGAGCTGATG
Organism: Mesorhizobium sp. M1312; assembly: GCF_040318115.1. NCBI lineage: Bacteria > Pseudomonadati > Pseudomonadota > Alphaproteobacteria > Hyphomicrobiales > Phyllobacteriaceae > Mesorhizobium > Mesorhizobium sp. M1312. The sequence continues at coordinate 78,937 of NZ_JAMYLQ010000024.1, forward strand.
AAGCTCGGCCGCAAGGCGGTGACCGAGATCCTGAAGACGAAGAAGAAGACGGTCGACATCACGGCGGACAATCTCGCCGATTACCTTGGTGTTCCGCGCTTCCGCTTCGGTCAGGTCGAGGCCGACGATCAGGTCGGCGTTGTCACTGGGCTCGCCTGGACGGAAGTCGGCGGCGAGTTGCTGACGATCGAAGGCGTCATGATGCCAGGTAAGGGCCGTATGACGGTGACCGGCAATCTGCGCGATGTGATGAAGGAATCGATCTCGGCGGCGGCCTCCTACGTCCGCTCGCGGGCTATCGATTTCGGCGTCGAGCCGCCGCTGTTCGACAAGCGCGACATTCACGTCCACGTGCCCGAAGGCGCAACGCCCAAGGACGGACCGTCGGCGGGTGTGGCGATGGCGACGGCGATCGTCTCGGTGCTGACCGGCATTCCGGTCAGGGCCGATGTGGCGATGACCGGCGAGATCACGCTGCGCGGCAGGGTACTGCCGATCGGCGGGCTCAAGGAGAAGCTGCTTGCAGCACTTCGCGGCGGCATCAAGAAGGTGCTGATCCCGGAAGACAACGCCAAGGATCTGGCGGAGATTCCGGACAACGTGAAGAACGGTATGGAGATCGTTCCGGTCGCGCGGGTTGGTGAAGTCTTGCGTCATGCGCTGGTGCGTATGCCGGAGCCGATCGAGTGGGTGGAACCGGTCAATGCGCCGGCTGCGGTGGATGCCGGAGACGACGCCAGCAAGTCTCTAGCTCATTAGCATCCGCTAAAGTTGCAATGCACAAGAGAGAGCCGGGCCTAGCGCCCGGCTTTTTCATGTGAAAAACCCCGGAATTCCGGGGTTTTTTCGACTCTTTTGACGCTTTTCGACTTGGTTGCGGAAGCGCTTCTTTCTAAAGTCCGTTTCCTGCCGGATGAGTCGTACGTTCCGGTTTCTCATGGAAGGGAATTTTTATGAACAAGAACGAACTGGTGTCCGCTGTCGCCGATGCCGCGAGTATTTCGAAGGGTGACGCGCAGTCGGCGGTTGATGCGGTGTTCTCCGTCATCACCGGCGAACTGAAGAAGGGCGGCGATGTCCGGCTTGTCGGCTTCGGAAATTTCACAGTGTCAAAACGCGCTGCCTCGACCGGCCGCAATCCGCAGACCGGCGCGGAAGTGCAGATTCCGGCGCGCACCGTGCCGAAGTTTTCGGCCGGCAAGGGCCTCAAGGACGCAGTCAACTAAGCGCCTTCTTACCCTTTTCAGAGACCAGAAAAGCCGGGCATGCCCCGGCTTTTCCTTTGCACCCACTTTGGTGGGGTCATATTTGTCGCGATGATAGCGGACGGCTCTATGCCGTCGGCGCATCCGCGCGCATCAGCCCTTCCTTTTTGAGATCGGCCCAGAGTGCTGATGGCAGTTTCGCGTCGAGCAGCGACCGGTTGCTTTCGACCTCGCTCGGCCGCTGGCCGCCGGGGATCACCGACACGACCGAAGGGTGCAGCAGCGGAAATTGCAGTGCCGCCTCGATCAGGCGCACGCCGTGGCGTTTGCAGACGGCCTCGATGCGCGTGACGCGGTCGATGATGTCCTGCGGCGCCTCGGAATAATTGTAGTAGGCGCCGGGCTTCGGTCCGGTTGCCAGGATGCCGGAATTATACGGCCCGCCGAGAACGATGCCGATGCCGCGCTTCTGGCATAGCGGCAGGAAGGATTGCAGCGCCTCCTGCTCCAGCAGCGTATAGCGCCCGGCAAGCAGGAAAAGGTCGAAGTCGCCACGCTCGGCAAGTGTCTGGGCAACCTGCCATTCGTTGATGCCGCCGCCGAACGCCTTGATGACGCCCTGATCACGCAAGGCCAGCAGCCCGTAGTAGCCGGAGCGCATGAACTCCTCGATGCGCTGGCGCGACGCCTCCTTGCTGCCATGGGTGAAGATATCGACGTCATGCACGAAAAGGATGTCGATGCGGTCGACGCCGAGGCGTTCCAGAGAGGCTTCGAAGGAGCGCATGACGCCGTCATAGCTGTAGTCGTAGACCTCGCGGCGCGACGGCGTGTCGAAGAACTTGCCGATGCCGGTGCGTTGGTCTGGCGGGCAGGCGCGCATGATGCGGCCGACCTTGCTCGACAGCACAAAGTCGTCGCGCTTTTTCCAACGCAGGAACGGATTGAGCCGGGTTTCCGACAGGCCAAGCCCGTAGAGTGGCGCGGTGTCGTAGTAACGGCAGCCGACCCGCCAGGCGGTCTCCAGGGTGGCGTTGGCATCCTCGTCGGAGACGGCGCGATAGAGGTTGCCGAGCGGCGCCGTGCCGAAGCCGAGTTCCGTGAACGTGATGCCGCCATCGCCGATGCGGTCGAAATGCCGTGTCTTCATGTCCTGCCGTTTCCTCACCTACGCAATTGCGGTGACACTATCACGCCTGGGACACTGCAAAAGCACTCCGAGCCGTTGGACACGAACTTTCACGGTGATAGCATGAGCAAAAACAACCCGTTCGGGGAAAAACGTGGTGCAAACATTCAGGCAGGTCTCCGGTTCCAATGCTGGCAAAAACCTGTTCGGGGTTGCGCTCGACGAGTTTGGCACTGTGGTGGCTCCGATCGGCGAGAGCCGTATAGACGCCGCCGGCCACACCAACATGGAGTAGGCGTCATGCGCTACGAGCTGATGCTGCCGCACCAGATCCGCAAGGCGATCGCCGAAAACTGGCCCGTCGTGCTCCCGCTCGGCGTGCTCGAATACCACGGTGAGCACATGGCCGTCGGCATGGATACGCTGGCGGTCGTCAAGATGCTGGAGCTGTTCGAAAAGGAAGCCGACATCGTCATCCTGCCGCCGTTCTACTATGGCGCAGCGAGCTACGCGGTGGCGCCGCCGGAGGGCAATGGCTCAGTTCAGGTCGGCGGCAATGCGTTGGCGCCGTTGGCGGATGAACTGTTCTACAGCCTGCTGCGCATCGGCTTTCGCAACATCCACGCCATCATCCATCACCAGACCGAGAATTTTGTTGCCGGCATGCCGACCGATCTCGCTTTCAAGACCGCTGGCCGCCAGGCGATCTTCCGTTTTCTGGAGAAGGAGCGCGGCGAGGGCTGGTGGGGCTCCGAGGCGATGGCCGGCTATTATGCCGAACATGCCGAAGCCGTCAATTTCTTCAACTGGATACAGGTGCATCCGCTGCTGCCGGCAGCAATGAACGGCCAGTATCCGTTCGATCATGCCGGCATCGGCGAGACGTCGCTGATGCTGGCGCTATGCCCGGAAGCGGTGGACGCCGGCCGCTTCGCCGACAATACGGCATGGTACACGGCAACCGCCCCCGACGCCTCGGCGGAACTGGGGCAAAAGGGCGTCGCGATGATCCTCGGTCATCTGCGCGCGACGCTTTTGGCCTAGTGCGGCTTCCCCTTCTCCCACAACAGGGGAGAGGGGCGGCCTACTTCACCGCGCCCGCGGTCATGCCCATGATCAGATAGCGCTCCAGCGCGATGCCGATGACGGCAAGCGGCGTGATTGCGGCGGTGGCCAGCGCCGCCATGGACCACCAGTTGATGCCCTGCGAGCCGGTCTGGCTCGCCACCATGACGGGAATGGTCTTGGCGTCGGTCGAGGTCAGCAGTGCGGCGAAGAAATACTCGTTCCAGCACAGCACCAGCGCCAGGATGAAGGCGGCGACCATGCCCGGCAGCGCGATCGGCATGACAATGCGGAAGAAGGCGCCCCAGATCGACAGGCCGTCGACGAGGGCTGCTTCCTCCAGTTCGACTGGGATCGAATTGAACTGGTCGCGCATGATCCAGATGACGATCGGCAGCACCATCAGCGTGTAGAGCAGGATCAGCCCGATGCGCGTGTCGAGCATGCCGACTTCCCGATACAGCACCAGAAAAGGCAGCGCGAGCACGACCGGCGGCAGGATCAGCTGCGACAGGAAGAAGAAGGAGATGTCCTCATTCTTGAACCAGGCGAAGTGATAGCGGTAGCGGGTTAGGCCGTAGGCGGCGAGACTGCCGATGACAATGGCCAGACTCGACGCGCCGACCGAGGTGATGACGGAGTTCATGAAGCGCTTGATGAACTCGTCGCGCACCGTCGAGGTCCGGAAGATCGAGTCCGGCGACAGGCCGAGCGAGCGCCAGCCCTTCCAGTCCGGCCGGAAGTCGACGAACGGGATGAGATGGCCCTGGGTGACGTCGACCGCGGTCTTGAACGAGGTGGTTATCGTCCAGTAGATCGGGAACAGGCAGATGAAGGCCCAGAAGACGAGCGCGCCATAGATGAAGACGCGATTCGCGAAAAAGCTCGCCGGCGAGCGGATTTCGGAAGCGGCATACTCGGTGGTCTGAACGCTCATGTCGCCGCCCCTATCAATTGACGTTGCGCACGAAGCGATTGGCGAATTTCAGCAGCCACGTCACAAATACGATGATGATGATCAAATAAGCCATCGCCAGCATGGTGCCGTAGCCGACATTCGAGCGGTCGCGATACTCGCGATAGATGAAGCTCGACACGGAATCGGTCGCGCCGCCAGGGCCGCCCGAGGTGACGGTGATGATGATGTCGGCAAGCTTCAGCTTGAAGATGATGCGCAGGATGATCGCCGTCACCGACACCGGCAGCATCAGCGGGAAGGTGACCTGCCAGAAGGTCTGCCAGGCATTGGCGCCGTCTACCCTGGCCGCCTCCAGCACCTCGCGTGACATCGCCTGAAGGCCGGCGAGCAGCATGATCATCATGAACGGGATGAAGGTCCACGCATCGAGCACCATGATCGAGATGCGGGCGGTGATCGGGTTGGAGAAGAAGGCCGGGTTTTCCCAGCCGAGCTGGCGCGCCAGCGCCGCGGCCGGCCCGAACCGGTATTCCATCAGCGACTTGCCGATCATCCACGACACCGCGACAGGCGACAGCATCAACGGCATGAGGAAGACGACACGGAAGAATTTGCGTGCCCTGATCTGCGCGTTGAGAAGCAGGGCGAGGCCGAAGGCGATGACATATTCGACCAGCACCGCGAGCACGTAGAGCACCATGTTGAACAGCGCGTTGCGGTAGTAGGGATCGGCCAGCATCTGCCAGAAATTGTCGAGCCCGTTGAACTTCCGGCCGGAAAAGGAACTGAGGTTCCAGTCGGTCAGCGCGATGTAGAAGCCGAACAGCGTCGGGAAGATCACCATGGCGATGGTGAACAGCAGCGCCGGCAGCAGGAACAGCGCGCGCTGGCCGTCTTCGCCGCGCGTCAGCACCTGGCCGACGCCGAGCGCAACACCCCACAGCACATAGGCATAGACGACCGGCCGCCAGGTCTCGAAACCGATGGTGTCGATCTCTGTCTTGTAGAGGATCTGAACTGCGATCACCGCCAGCAGGCCGAGCGTCGCAGCGGCCATCAACGCCCGGCCGAGCCGCTTGCGACCCGGCGATATCAGATCGGATGGAGCGGCGTTTGCCGGCCACGCATTGGTGGGCAAAGTCTGGTCAGCCACGCGTCTCGTCCGTTCACTGAAGGCTTTTATGACCGCTTGCCGGTCAAGGTGCGGTCCGGCGATTTTGCGCCGGACCGCGGTTTACTCTAGTCTCAGCCTACATCCCGAGCGAGGCCTTGTAGAGCTTGACCTGGTTTTCGCGGCCGATCTGGTCGGTCAGCTTCTCCCAGGCGGCTGCGATGGCGTCGGCGCCCTCCTGCGCCGTCATCTTGCCGGCGAATGTGTTGGCCAGGATGTCCTCGGCGGCGCTGTAATATTGGAAGATGCCGGGGATGCGCGGTTCGATCGCGGCGTTCGGATGGTTGTAGCTGTCGGCCTCCGACTTCAGATACGAGGTGATGAAAGCCTCGTCGTAACCGGCCGCCACCCATTCCGGAATGTCGAAATGGGAGTTGCGGTAGGGCTGGAAGCCAGACGGATATGCCGCGCACCAGAGCGACAGGTCCTTGCCGCCGAGATGGGCGGCGGCAGACCAGGCCGCCTTCTTCTTCTTTTCATCCGAATCGACACGAGCCATGACGTAGACGCCCCAGCCGAGATAGGCGCAGTTCGGCGCATGGTTCGGGCCGCTGGCCAGCTTGTCCCATTGGCCGGTCTTGGAATTATAGACGTCGTCGGAGCCAGGCAGGATCGAGAAGCCGGTGACGTCGCCGACGACAGAACTGTCGTTGGTCTTGACGTTGGAGCCGACGTCGCCCCACCAGGTGACCATCGAACCGGTGCCGGCCAGGAACTGCTGGAAGGCGGTGGTGTTCGGGTCGGCGTTGATCTGGTCGGCAGGCTCGGAAGGCAGCGCGTCGACCACGTCCTGGATCGCCCGCACCCAGGCTGGATTGTTGATGCGCGGCTTCATCGTATCGGCATCGAACAGCCAGGCCTTGTCGTCGGGATGCTTCGCATAGGCGCTGGCGCGGCTGCCGAGGAAGTAGAAGCCGAAGCCGCCCCACGCTTTGGGCGCGTCGAGATAGCCGAAGACGTCTTGGCCCTGGAACTGTTTGCCCTTGAGGAACTTGGTCACCGCCTGCACCTGCTGCCAGGTCTTCGGCACGCCCCATTCACCGCCACCGCCGCCGTCCTTCCATGCCTTGGCGAGGTCGGCATCGGCAAACACGTCGGTGCGGTAGTTGAAGTTGTGGGCATCGCCGTCGACGGTCACGCGGTACTGCTTGCCGTCCCAGGTGCCGACCGGTGGCTGCAGATAGGCCACGACGTCCTTCATGTCGATCTGGTCCTTGACCCAGTCTGGCATTTCGGAGGTGAGACCCTTGCCGCAGACATCGCCTTCGAACGGCGCGCCCATCTCGATGATGTCGAAATCGACGGTGCCGGTGGCGATCGACTGCTGCAGGCGGGCGTTGTAGTCCGCCTGCGCCAGGTCGATCCAGTTGATCTTGGCGCCGGTATAGGTCTCCCACGGCTTCAGGAAGCCACGAAACAGCACATTGTGCAGGTTCTGGTTGTTGAGACCCATGAAGGTGAGCTGGACGCCAGCGAATTCGCCTTCCTTGACGTTGGCCTTGGTCGCCTCCAGGCAAAGCTCGCCGACCTGCTGGAAGTCGGCATCGGTCGGCTGACCCTTGCCGACACCGGGGATCTGCAGGATCTGCGCACGCAACTCGCTTGCGGCGGAAGCAGGGCGCGTCAGCGCGCCAAGCCCGGCGCCGGAGGCCGCTGCGATCGCGGCCATGCTGGCCGCACCTTTGAGGACATCGCGGCGAGTGGCACCCGCGCGCATAAATTGGTTGTAAAGGCTGGCTTTCATTTCGTTCCTCCCAGAATCTCAATAGTGATTGTATCTCAATGGTAATTGTTTCGGGTGTTTGGAGCGCTGGACGTGTTCCCCAACAACAGCGACTCCTAGAAATAGCGGCCCAAGTTTTCCTCCGCGACACTTCGATTTCCGTGGCCCGGACGAGCGTGCCGGCGCGCCCGGAATAGGGTCATAACCCGAGCTCTTTCACTATTCTCACAACCAGGTGCCCTGTCAAACGAGAATTGGTTTTTATCTATAAGAGACTGACTTGCCCTCGCCGTTTGCGTTGTTTAGCTTCACCGCAACGAAAGGGGGGCCCATGGCTCAAGTCGCGATCAGCAATGTGGCCAAGGCGTTCGGAACCGTCAAGGTCCTGCACGATGTCAGCGTCGACATCGCCGACGGGCAGTTCGTGGTGCTGGTTGGCCCTTCGGGGTGCGGCAAGTCCACGCTGCTCAGGATGGTGGCGGGGCTGGAGACCGTTTCCGGCGGCACGATCGCCATCGGCGACCGTGTCGTCAATCATCTGCCGCCGGCCAAGCGCGACATCGCCATGGTGTTCCAGAATTACGCGCTCTATCCGCACAAGACGGTCGAGCAGAACATGGCCTTTGCGCTGAAGCTGCGGAAGACCGATCCGGCTGATGTCGCGGAGCGGGTCAAGCGCGCCGCCGATATCCTCGACCTCAACCCCTACCTCAAGCGCTATCCGCGCCAGCTCTCGGGCGGGCAGCGCCAGCGCGTCGCCATGGGCCGCGCCATCGTGCGTAACCCGCAGGTGTTCCTGTTCGACGAGCCGCTCTCCAATCTCGACGCGAAGCTGCGCGTGCAGATGCGCACCGAGATCAAGGAGCTGCACCAGCGGCTGAAGACCACCACCATCTATGTCACGCACGACCAGATCGAGGCCATGACCATGGCAGACAAGATCGTGGTGATGCGCGACGGCCGCATCGAGCAGGTCGGCGCGCCGCTGGAACTGTTCGACCGGCCGGCCAATCTGTTCGTCGCCGGTTTCATCGGCTCGCCGTCGATGAACCTGCTCAAGGGCGTGGTGCGCAAGGGCGACAAGCCGGTCGTCGAGATCGCCGGAACGCCGTTCCCGATTGCTGCGAACAGCGCGGTGGAGGATGGCCGCAAGGTCGTTTACGGCGTGCGGCCCGAGCACCTCGAAATCCACCCCGAAGGCGTGCCGGCGAAGATTTCGGTGGTCGAGCCGACCGGTTCCGAAACGCTTGTCTTCCTGCGCTTCGGCGAGGGCGAGATGGTGGCGCTGTTCCGTGAGCGCCACGACTTCAAGCCGGGCGACACGCTGCACCTGAAACCCCGGCTCGACCAGGTCCATCTCTTCGACGCAGAGACCGGCCGTCGTCTTTAACGATTTGAATTGCGCATGATCTTATCCGAAAACCGCGAACACTTTTCGGGATCATGCGCCAGGTTTCGCATCAAAAAGCCCGTTCGGGAGGGAACTATGCTTAAAGGGATCAATCCGCTGCTCAATGCCGACGTGCTCCAGGCGCTGCGGGCGATGGGCCATGGCGATGATTTGATCATCGCCGACACCAACTTCCCTTCCGATTCGGTGGCGCGCCAAACCGTGCTCGGCCGGCTGCTGCGCATCGATGCGCCGGCCGCGGATGTGGTCAAGGCGGTGCTGTCGCTCTATCCGCTGGACAATTTCGTCGACGACGCGGCCGCCCGCATGGAGATCGTCGGCAAGCCGGACGAGATTCCCGCAGTGCAGACGGAAGTGCAAAGGGAGATTGACGCGGCGGAGGGCAAGGCATGGCCGATGATCTCGGTCGAGCGCTACGCCTTTTATGAGCGCGCCAAGAAGGCCTATTGCGTCATCCAGACCGGCGAGCGCCGCTTCTATGGCTGTTTCGCCTTCCGCAAGGGCGTCGTGCCGCCGGATGCGGAGTAGGGGGATGCCAGGCAAGCCTGTCGTCATATTGGGGGTCTTCGTCGCCGACACCGCCTACCGCGCCGCGCGCCAGCCGCGCATGGGCGAGACGCTCCTTGGCACATCCTTCACCCTCGGCCCGGGCGGCAAGGGCTCCAACCAGGCGGTCGCGGCTGGCCGGCTCGGCGCAGACACCACCTTCCTGACGCGCCTCGGCGTTGATCCCTTTGCCGATATGGCCAGGCAAACCTGGGCGCAGGCCGAGGTGAAGAGCGCCGTCATCGACACGCCGGAGAGTTACACGGGTGCGGCTTATATTTTCGTCGAGGAGACGACCGGCAACAACGCCATCATCGTCAGCCCCGGTGCGGCCATGCTGATTTCGCCCGACGATATCGAGGCCCATGCCGGCCTGATCCGCTCGGCCGGCGTCTTCGTCACCCAGCTCGAACAGCCCATCAAGGCGGCGCTGCGGGCGCTGGAAATCGCGCGCGGGGCAGGGGTGACGACCATCCTCAATCCGGCGCCCGCGGCAAGCCTGCCCGAGCGCATCTACACGCTCTGCGACTATGTCACGCCCAATGAAACCGAGGCCGAGGAACTGACCGGCATCAAGGTGTCCTCCATCGACGACGCCCGCCGCGCCGCCGACAGTCTGCTCCAGAAGGGCGTCGGTGCGGTTATCGTGACGCTCGGCGAAAAGGGCGCGCTGTTGCACACGGCCAGCCGCTCCGACCATGTCGGCGCGATCAATGCCGGCCCTGTGGTCGAAACAACCGGCGCAGGCGACGCCTTCAATGGCGGCCTGGCTGCAGCACTTGCGAGAGGGGTGGAACCGCTGCAAGCGGTCCGCTTCGCCTGCGCCGTCGCCGGCATTTCGGTAACGCGAGCGGGCACGGCGCCGTCGATGCCGACGCTGCAAGAGGTCGAGGCATTGCTCGCCAAGGGGTGAGGCCCGCAAGCTCTCCACTTTGGTCCGTTCCGACCATGGTGGCACATTAGCAACAGTTAATGTAAATCGGCAATCCCATCTTGCGTCATTGGCATAGGTGCCCGTAATGGGCCACTGGGTCCTGGCGCCGCAATTGCACGGTCAGCGATGCCGGGGGCAACCTTGACCTGGCAATGGGGGGGGTAATCTGGGGGCCCCGCCGCTTCGCAAATGGAGCGGCGGGCTCTTTCACGGCACCACACCATCAGAAGCCGCCGACGGATAGGAATGGCTGTGGTTTGCAATGCTCGCGGGGAAGTACCTGTCGCGCCGAATGACGCGATCTAGCTGCGAACGCCGGACAATTCGCGGACCTCTGCCCGCAGCGCCTGTAGCTCCGCGAGGATGATGGCCTGATCGCTGTGCAGCGTTGCCCTGTCGGCCGATTCTACGGCTTCATGCTCGGCCTCCATCGCCGAAACGATCACGCCGATGAACAGATTGAGCACGGTGAACGAGGTCGCGATGATGAATGGGATGAAGAACAGCCAGGCGGTCGGATAGACCGCCATGACCGGGCGCACCACGCCGTCCGACCAGCCTTCGAGAGTCATGACCTGGAAAAGCGTGAAGAGCGATTCCGGTATGCCGCCGAACAGTTCGGGAAAGGACGAGCCGTAAAGCTTCGTTGCCATCACCGCAAAGACGTAGAATACCAGCCCGAGCAACAGCATGATCGAGCCCATGCCAGGCAAGGCGGTGATGAAGCCGGTGACGACACGGCGCAGCGACGGAACGATGCTGATAAGGCGCAGGACCCGCAGGATGCGCAGCGCCCGCAGCACGGACAGCGAACCGGTCGCGGGGATGAGCGCGAAACCGACGACGAAGAGGTCGAAGATGCGCCATGGATCGCGCAAGAAATTCGTCCTGTAGACGACCACCCGGATCGCGAGTTCGAGCACGAAGACGCCGAGGATCGCACGGTCGATGGCTGTTAAAAGCGGGCCCAAAACAGCAATCGCATCGGGCGAGGTTTCGAGGCCGAGCGTGACGGCGTTGATCAGGATCAGGACCATGATCGTGAGGTCGAAATGGCGCGATTCGATGAGCGATTTCAGGGCATCCAAGGCTTCTTCTCCGTGAGAGCATCCGGACCCAAAGTGGGAGCCGGGTTCGGGAAAATCCAATGTTCAAACGCATATGACAGGCTTGGAACGCAACAAATACAAAAGTTGAAACTCTCAGGAAACCGAAGTCGAAACTTTTTGTATTAAGGAACTAAGGCCATCCGCGAATCCAGCGTGACACGCCCCAGTCGGAAATAGCCTTCTGGCCCGCTGTTAAAGCGGATCGCTGCGCTATGTCCCTGTAGGGACTGCATTTTTCTGCGGCAGCGCGAAAGATGAACCGGCACACAGCGATCATCTGCCAAGTCGCCAGGAACCATGCGGGGAGCAGCGGGTTTGGCTTGGATGCCGACACGTTCGGTCCACCATTCTCCAAGGAGAATACGATGACATTAGCAGGCAAGACCACAGCAGTTGCCGCGGCGCTGGCTATGCTGGCTTCGCCGGCACTATCCCAGACGAGCTCACCTGCGCCCACCGCACCGGCACCGGATCAAGGTTCACAGCCATCGCCAGGAATGAGCGGGCCAACCGAAGACTCCATGCGCCAAATGATGCGTCAGATGATGACTGAGATGCTGGAGGAGAGAATGCAGGAGCATCGTCGCCCTCGAGCAGAACGACGAGGTGGCGACCGTTGGCATCGCGATTTCCGAAGAGGTCCGCATGACGGGCGCCGAATGGGAGGCGGGATGATGCATGGCGCACGGATGCGAATGATGTTCGCCATAGTGGACGCCGACGGCGATGGTGCGCTTTCTCAAACCGAGGTTCAGGATTTCATCGGGCGGATATTCAACGCTGTCGACGAGAACGGCGATGACAGCGTCGACAGGGAGGAAATCCGATCCTTCTTCCACGGAGGTGCCGACGAAACGGGTGAATAAATCACTGCAAGTCTTGCGCGTTCCTGGACGAAGATTCGGGAAAGGAATTCGGAAATGGCTGGTCTCGTTGGCAAGTTTGTCGGGAAAACCCCGGCGCCTCGCAAGGGCATGGCTAGTCCCAAATTGAGTGAGAAAGAGTTCAAGGCAAGGTACATGCAGCAATTCGTCGATCCAGCGTTCGAACCGGTCGCCCGGTCGATCGAGCAAATCGCTTCGATCGCCTGGCAGGCTTATGCCGATTCCCGCAAGAGCCCGATCACGAAGAAAGCCGGTCCTACGTTCAGCGACCCCGACTACGATCTGTCGGTCGATTGGATCGCTGCGCACGAAGCGGTGCTACAGGCGCAGCGTCGGCACGAGGATCTAACGGTCCCGCCGCGTCTATTGATCATCAACGGGTCGTCGCGCAGCGAGCATACCTGTCCCGGCGAAATGTCGAAGAGTTTCCGGCTCGCCGAAATCGCCCGTGAGACCATCGACAAGGAAACGAAACTTGCCGTCGAAATTCTCGATCTGTCGCGACTTGCTTCCGAATACGGGAGGTCGTGGGGAAACAGCTCTTCAGGGCGCAAGCCGTCGAGGTGGCCACGGCTTGCACGTAGTTTCGTAAGGATGATTCGCATGAGATGGGATGACGATTATAAAAATAGACGGTCTGTGAAGTGGGATCGCTCATGACTTGCCTCCACGGCTTGGGGCCACGCCAATCTTCGCAATCAGATTAGGGGCGGAACGATCTTCTCGAACCTGACGGTGTGAATGCAGTCGCGACCGTCAAGGGGGTTTTTTGCTGGGGCTGATTTATAAGTCAGCATTCGACCATCCGTATCGATGAAACGAACTTGCTGGGTGCCCTCCCACGTCGCGTTCCAGCTCATGTCAATGTGGTGAATAACTCGATCGTCTTCGACCGTGTATGTCCCCGCATAGGCAAACATCGAATCGTAAAGTCCGATCTTTTCTTCGGGAGTCGGGACAAGATCGTTGGGTGTTATGCGATCTTCATTAAGCACGAGCACCATCACTCGGCCGTCCGCAGCATAGGTGATAACGCCTCTGGGATTCTTTCCAAAAGCGTCTCTGACTTCGCCGGATACAAGGACCTCATAGGTCCAGGAAATCATCCGCCATGATCCCAGCAGCAAAGTTGCCAATTGCGACACCGCACTCATCTCCACGAAAGAGTGGGCAAAATAGCATGAAGCCTGACACTGCCAAAGTTCCGGTGGAACGCACTTTATCCAATCGGCGACTTGGCAACGCAGGCTACTGCTATCCTCCCACAGCCGAATTCAAACTGAGACACCACTGCTTCTATCCCGAGAGAAGCGCGTATCATGCGCCGTGATCTAGCGCCCGCCGCGGGCTCCTCATGCAGCGGCATCACTGTCAGTTCCTGCGCCTCCGCGTTGCCCACGGCCACAAGGACGGCAAGTACCAGCGACGACAGGATCCTCTTCACTACGTCTTCTCCTGCACGCAGGGTGAGCCATTGCCGCGGTGCGGCAGCAATGACCTCTTCGGGCCGCCGGGAAAATACGGCAGCGGTGAAAGCTCTTAGCGAGCGTATCGACAAAATGGAGCGTTGAGCCTCCGAAACGGGCGAGGCGATAGCGCAAGCCGCCTAAGCTCAGTCGCGCGCTACTTCATTGCTGGTGAATCGTTCTTTACCAAGCGGACTGCGGCCTCGACCAAACGCCGTTGCGCGCGTAGCCTGCTGCACAGCGCGATATTCTGGGCCTGCATTTCTTCTGAGCGTTCAAGCGCGAGCTCGGTCCGATTGATGCGCTCCTTGGCATCGGCGATCGTGCGTCCGTGGGATTCCATGGTGTTCATCATGATGTGCTAACTCATGGCGGACCGGATCGTTCCCTCATGCCTGACCAGAGCCGTCGCTGGCGGCATGTTATTCACGCGGACACGCGCTTTTTCTGCCCGCCTGAAAATGTTCTCGCGCTCGCCGGCCCTGCAGATGCAGGGCTTTCCAAAAGCCTGCCCGATCACCGGCAATTACGACGTGGTGGCGATCGACGCCTGGCAGGATCGCCGCTCCGGGCTTGCCGGAGCAGGATCCGGCGCGCAGTCTAGCGCCGAAATCGCAAAGGCGAGGCTGGCATCCCTTGGCTAAGATCAAGCTGAAGCACTTCGTCATCCGCAAAGGCAAATACGGCTACTGGCTGCCGACGCCAAAGATGGTCGAGGCGGCTTCGAATGCATTTCCTGCGGGCTCGACGGGCCGGACGCCTGGGCGATCGCCAAGGAATGGGAAGACCGCTCGCAGGCGTTCCGCAAGGGCAGGGAGGTTCCCCGCCTCGACACATGGCCGAAGGATTCGATAGGCGATGCCTTCGCCCGCTATCGCCGCATGGAGGCATGGAAGAGCCGCCTGCCGCGCACGCGCGAGGACTGGGAACGTGGCTGGACCTTCATCGAGCCGTACTTCGCCGACCTGCCGCCGGGCCACATCACGCTCGAGCTGCTGGATGAATGGTATGCCCGGCTGATGCGGGCCAAGGGCATCGACGTCGCCTATCGCGCTATGAAGACATGGCGGGCGCTCTATAACGTCATGGCCGGCATGAAGCTCTGCACGCCGAAGGCCGACCCGTCGCTCGCCATCCGCCGCAAGACGCCGAACCGGCGCACCCAGGTCTGGTCCGAGGGCGAGGCGGTGCGCCTGGTCAAGGGCGCATGGCGCGCCGGCTACCGCGGCCTTGCCTGCATCATCGCCGTCGCCTGGGACACCAGCTTCTCGCCGGTCGACGTGCGCACGCTGACGCCGGCGCAGGCCGTTAAGACGGCGCAGGAGTGGGGTTTCCTGATCGAGCGCACCAAGAGCGGCGAGGCGGCGTTCGGCACGTTGTCGCCGCGCACGCAAAGGCTGGTTCTGGCCTATGTCGAATCGCTCGGCGTCACCCTGCTCGACGATGCGCCGATCTTCCGCTCGCGCGGCTTTGCACGGGCGCCAAGGGCGGCCGACCGCGCCCCGGCGTGCCTTACACGAAGGACTCGCTGGTCGACGACTTCGCCGAACTGCGCAGGCTGGTTTTCGGGGAAGGGGAGAAGCGTCGCCTCATGGACATGCGGCGATCCGGCGCGGTCGAGGCCAATGCCGGCGGCGCTTCCGTAGAGGCGATCTCGGCCAAGATGGGCAACTCGATCGACGAGAACAAGGCGCTGCAGAAGACCTATATGCCGGTCAACCTGGCCGCCGTCCGTACTGCAGACGCATCGCCGCAAAAGCCGCAAACTGCTCGGCCAGGAACGCAACGAATACAAAAAGTTGAAACTTTCTGGAAAATGAAAGTTGAAACTTTTCAAGGGGCGGTAGCTAACCCCTTGAAAGAAATGGCGCGAGTGACGGGGCTCGAACCCGCGACCTCCGGCGTGACAGGCCGGCACTCTAACCAACTGAGCTACACCCGCGCAAGACGAGCACGGTCAGCCGTGTTCGTCGTTGGGGCGGTGGATAAGGCGTAAGCCACCGGGTGTCAAGCGGAGCGCGACAGCATAACAGCAAACAGGAGAAGGTTTTTTGACAGGCAGGATTTTGTTGCCAAAACCGATGAGCGGCCAGGGCGTTGTGCGCTCATTTGGCCTTGCGAACCCCGTCCTAACTGCTTAAAGGTCCGGCCCGGAGCGGGCGATTAGCTCAGTTGGTAGAGCGCTTCGTTTACACCGAAGATGTCGGCGGTTCGAGCCCGTCATCGCCCACCATATAACCGTTTGGTTAGTCTTGTTCGCTGATCGGCTCGCTTGCAAGATCGACTTTGACACCGACGATGCCAGGCCTCGTTATTTCGACGGCGCGTACGAAGGACAACAGGCGCTCGCTGACTTCGTGGCAAACTAAGCGCTTTTTATTTTCCGCAGGTTTGTTGGGTTAGATCGGGGCGGCTCGGGATTCCAAATCCATCGAGCGAACAAGCGATCTGTGACGGACCGACTGGGCCGGCCATGGGCGGCAACGCGACTGCGCCGCCGTTGCTCGAACAAAAGTTGCGTTTAGAATTATACTTCTATATCTGGACGAGATAATAAACTAAAAAAGTACCTCTGTTTTTTAATTATTGTTAACCATGTGTTAGCCTAGATTATCCGGTTAACGCTTGAGGAAAATATTGAGGTTATGTTTCGTACCTCGCTGTTATATGAGTCGTAGGTAATGTGCGGATTCGGGGGCTATTTCGGTTCGATCCGGGATGCGGAAGCTTTGCTTGCGCGCATGATAACTGCGATCGCCCATCGCGGGCCGGATGAGCAAGGGAAATTTGTAGCACCGGACGCCGGGCTCGGGCATGCGCGGCTGTCGGTGATCGGGATCGGTGATGGCCAGCAGCCGATGTCCGACGTGTCAGGCAGTTTGACGATTGCGTTCAACGGCGAGATTTTCAACTACCTGGAATTGCGCGAAGGGCTGATCGCCAAGGGCCGGCGCTTCCGCACGTCGAGCGACACCGAGGTCATCCTGCACCTGTATGAAGAGATGGGCGAAGACTGCCTGCCGCTTCTGAACGGCGATTTCGCCTTCGCGATATGGGATAACAGGCGTCGGCGCATGGTGCTTGCACGAGACCGGATGGGTGTCCGGCCGCTGTTCTACACGAACAAGGACGGCGTGCTTTACTTCGCGTCGGAGATCAAAGCCCTCCTGGCGGTTCCGGGCGTCTCGGCCGAAATCGATCCGATTGCACTCGACCAGATCTTTACGCTGTGGGCGCCGATCGCTCCCCGCACGGCTTTCCGCAATATCCACGAGCTGGAGCCGGCAAGCGTGATGATCGCTACACAGGGGCAAGTCACGGTCAAACGCTATTGGCACCTCGACTATCCGCATCGGGATGCGCCGTCGAAGGTCACGAACGAGGATGATGCGGCCGAGGAACTACAGGCCCTTTTGACCGATGCAGTAAGGCTTCGCATGCGCGCTGACGTGCCGGTCGGTTCTTATCTTTCGGGCGGGCTCGATTCATCCCTTGTCTCGGCGCTTGCCGCCGGCATGACCCCTCTCAAACTGCAGACATTTTCCGTGGCGTTCGACAGCGCCGAGCACGACGAAAGCGCTTTCCAGACCGAAATGGCTTCAGCACTTGGCACCCATCATCGAACCATTGCCTGCCGTGCCGGCGATATCGCCGGTGTCTTCCCCGACGTCATCCGCTTTGCCGAGCGGCCGATCATCCGTACGGCTCCGGCTCCCCTCTATCAACTGTCCGGCCTCGTTCGCCAGGCCGGCCTGAAAGTGGTGCTGACTGGCGAGGGCGCCGACGAGGTCTTCGCAGGATACGATGTCTTCAAGGAAGCGCGTGTTCGCCGGTTCTGCGGGCGGCAGCCGGCATCGCGCATGAGGCCACAGCTGTTCCGCAGGCTTTATCCCTATCTGCCGGGTCTGCAGCAGCAGTCCGTGGAGTACCTGGCTGCGTTCTTCGGCGCCGGCAACACCGCGCTCGACGATCCGCTGTTCTCGCACCGGCCGCGCTTCAAGACCACGGCGGCGGCGAAGATTTTCTTTTCCGGCGACCTGCGTGCGACGTTGAAGGGCTATGACGCGGCCGAGGACCTGGTCAGCCGGTTGCCCCAAGCATTTTCCCTGTGGCATCCACTGCATCAGGCACAATATCTCGAAACCGGCTTCCTTCTGCCGGGTTATATCCTCTCCAGCCAAGGTGATCGCATGGCGATGGCGCATGGAATCGAAGGACGTTTCCCTTTCCTCGATCCTCGTTTGGTGGAATTCGCGGCAAGACTACCGCCGGAGATGAAGCTGAAGGGATTGCTGGAAAAGCACATACTGCGCAAGGCAGCCAAGGACCTGCTTCCGACGGCGATCCGGGAGCGCACGAAACAACCTTACCGAGCCCCGGACGCCAGCTCCTTTGTTGGAGCTGGAGAACTGGATTACGTACGCGACTGCTTGAGCGAAGCAAGCATCGCTGCCGGCGGACTGTTCAACGCCAAGGCGGTTGCAAATCTTCATGAGAAATGCCGCACGCAGCCAGTATCCGGGTTTCGAGATAACGCGGCCTTCGTCGGCATTTTGTCGACGCAGCTGTGGCAGAAGAATTTCACCGGCCAAGAGGTCGGTGCAGAACGAGCAGCTTGAGAAGGGAAGGAAAGAAAAATGGTTACAATCAAGGACAAGGTCAGAACTTTTATCGTCGACAACTTCCTGTTCGGCGACACATCATACCAGCTTTCGGATACAGCCTCACTGATCGAGAACGACATCATGGACTCGACAGCCGTACTGGAACTCGTGGCTTTCATAGAGGACAATTTCGGCATAGCGATGGTCGATTCCGACATCGTACCGGCCAACCTGGATTCGATTGACCGCCTCTCGTCCTTCATCAGGGCGAAAGCAGAAGCGCTGGCAGCGTAGGTACAGTCAGCGAGGAGCGTCCATGCGGATCGAACATTTTCTGGCCGCGAAGGCCGCCGCCCATCCCGCCAAAACGGCATTGATCACCAAGGACAAAAGGCTGAGCTTCGAAGAACTGGACGATCTTTCGAGCCGCCTGGCCGCAGCCCTTTTCGCGAATGGCGTCAGGCGCAACAACAGGGTCCTGATCTTCATGGACAATTGCTGGGAGGCTGCGGTTTCGATTTTCGCCGTCCTCAAGGCAGGGGCGACGTTCAGTCCGATCAACGCATCCACCAAGGCCGAAAAGCTTGCCTACATCATCGCCGATTGCGACGCTGCCGCGATCCTCACGCAGGCAAAACTGATGCCCGTGGTCGCCGAAGCGTTCGGATCGAGCGGCAAGAGCGGCATCTTCGTGGCTTCCACCGCTGGTGCCGATAACCAATGCCCGGCAGGGGCGACATCCCTGGCCGACTGCCTGACGCCCGAAGCCGGGGAGATCGACCACCGCGGCATCGACGTCGATCTGGCCATGCTGATTTACACCTCAGGCTCAACGGGCCGGCCCAAGGGCGTGATGATGACGCACCGCAATTGCGACGCGGCCGCGGACTCCATCACCACCTATCTGCGCAACTCTCCAGACGACATCATTTTGAATGTTCTTCCCCTTGCCTTCGACTATGGCCTCTATCAGTTGCTGATGGCTGTGAGACTCGGCGCCACCCTCGTGCTCGAAAAGTCATTCGCTTTTCCGCAAGCGGTCTTCGAACGCATTCGCGAGGAGGGCGTCACCGGTCTTCCGCTCGTGCCGACGATGGCAGCGATGATCCTGCAGATGCGTGACCTGACGCCGGGCTTCCTGCCCAGCCTTCGTTATATTTCCAATACGGCGGCGGCCTTGCCGCAGGCGCACATAGAACGCCTGCGCTTCCTTTTTCCCGGTGTCAGGCTGTATTCGATGTATGGCCTGACGGAATGCAAGCGCTGCACCTATCTACCCCCCGAGGAGCTCGATCGCCGGGCGGGATCGGTCGGAATAGCCATTCCGAACACTGAAGCCTTCGTCGTCGATGAGAACGGGCAACGAGTGCCATCCGGCGTTGCGGGTGAGTTGGTCATTCGCGGGCCGCATGTCATGCAGGGTTACTGGCGCAACGAAGCTGCAACCGAACGGACCCTGCGGCCAGGCCCGAACCCTTGGGAGAAGGTTCTCTATACCGGAGATCTATTCAGTACCGATGAGGATGGCTTTCTCTATTTCGTCGGGCGCAAAGATGACATCATAAAGACGCGGGGAGAGAAAGTGGCTCCGAAGGAAGTGGAAGCCGTGCTTCACGCCCATCCGGGCATCGCGGAGGCCGTTGTCGTTGGCGTGCCGGATCCGGTGCTTGGGCATGCAATCGGCGCACTCGTGATACGCTCGGACCCGACGCTCAGCGAAAAGGATGTCATGCGCCACTGCGCACGTCATCTTGAGGATTTCATGGTCCCCAAGGTTATCGAGTTCCGCTTGGAACTGCCGAAGACGGATACGGGCAAGGTCAGCCGCAAGCTTGCTGCAGAGATGATGGAGGCCGCGCCATGAGCGATCGCCCGACCCAAGACGCGCAGACCGTTCTGGCGCAGGCTCTGGCGATCGACCCCGGTGCCGAAACGGACAGGATCGTGACCGCTTTGCGCCAGCAGTTGCGCGGCATTCGCAAGCGCGGCCTCGTGCTCGGTCTTTCCGGCGGGATCGATTCAAGTGTCTCGGTGGCGTTGGCCGCGCGAGCCGTCGGGCCTCAGAATGTATTGTGCCTGTTCATGCCGGAAAACGATTCCGATCCGGAAAGTCTGCGGCTCGGCCGCCTTGTCGCCGACACTTTCGGTGTCGAGGCTATTGTGGAGGATATCGGGCCGGCCCTGCGCGCCATGGGCTGCTACCAGCGTCGCGACGCCTTCATCCGCGAACTGGTCCCAGAATACGGCGAAGGCTGGGCCTCGAAGATCGTGATTGCGAACGCCCTCGAGAGTGAGGGCTACAATATTTCGTCGCTGGTGGTCCAGGACCCCAAGGGCAAGCAGACCAAACTAAGAATGCCGCTCCCGGTCTATCTCGGGATCGTCGCCGCCACCAACATGAAGCAGCGCACGCGGAAGCAGATCGAATATTATCATGCCGATCGGCTGAATTTCGCCGTTCTTGGAACGCCCAACCGGCTGGAATACGATCAGGGCTTCTTCGTCAAGAACGGTGACGGCGCGGCGGATGTCAAGCCGATCGCCCACCTCTATAAAACACAGGTCTACGCGCTCGCCGCCTATCTCGGGGTTCCCGAGGAAATCCGCAACCGGCCGCCGACCACCGATACCTATTCGCTGGCGCAGACGCAGGAGGAGTTCTACTTCTCGCTTCCTTATGAGCGCATGGATCTTTGCCTTTGCGGCCTCAACAACGGCGTGGCCGCCGAACTGGTGGGGCAGGCGGCGGGATTAACTGCCACGCAGGTTGAACGCGTCTGGACCGACATCGCCGCCAAGCGCAAGGCGACGCGCTATCTGCACCTGCGTCCGCAACTCGTTGATGAGGTCGAGGAAGTCGATACCTGACCTGCCTCTCCAACCTTCGCTCCCGCACGACTGAATGCTTCAGGTGAAGCGGCCGCCGATCAGCCGGCTCCACTGCTCACCCGCAAGTCCGTTCAGGAAAGCTTGAGAGTTCTTCATGGCATCCAAAAGCTCTGGATCGCGTGAATGCACTACGGTCGAGGCTACAGTTAGGAAAGCTATGCGTCGCCCAAGCATTGCTTCCAGAAGTGCGGGTTGAATCCGTCCGCGCAGGCCGCTGACGCCGCGTACGGCGGCATCATCGACTAGACAGTCGATCACCGAACCTGCCTGGCCGGGGAGGGCGAGGATCTGCAGCACGCGACCGATTTCACCCGCCCGTGCGTGATAGGCGAATGCGCCGACATTGGTGCCGACTGGCGATGTCACGGAAACGTAGATAAGCTCGCCCAGGTCCGGCTTTTGTGCCGCATCGATCAGGATATGATCGAGTTGGCCTTCCGCCCACTCCGGGCGCAGGGCGAACTGCGCGGTCAAGGGTTCGATGAGTTTGGCAAATGTGTCGCTGTCGATTTCGGACGTCCGAAATGCTCCATGGCCTGCCCCGTCCGCCGCCACACCCGACCAGCGTCGTTCGCTGGACTTCATTCGCCTGCAATAAAACCGGTCGAGGGCATGGGCAAACGGACCGAACATTCGGGCGAGCTTCATGCGACTGGCGGAAAGGCTGAGCACAAAGCTCGACGGCCGCATCACGCGTACCCAATCGAGACTGTATTGCGGCAGGACCACGCCGCGCAGCCGTGTCCACAACCTTGCGGAGATATCGTTGGCCGTCTCACTGAAGGAGATGTCCTGCGGACCATCCAGGTAAGCTTTCAACAAGCGGGCTCCGGCCAGCGGGTCGCGCTCATGATCCTCGACCATGAGCGAGCTGCAGATGGCGGCGCGTAATTGTCGGCCGTTAAATTTCATCGGTAACACGTGAACGCCGACAAACCCCGAGACACGGCCGGCGTCGTTGACATGGACTAGCGACCGGAGCTCGCCTCCGCAGCCGGGCGCCTCTAGATAAAACCGTCTCATGTATTCGATGAGCGAGGCGGGCGCTTCGGTCCGCTCTTTGCGCAGCACGCGTTGAAACATGCCCGCGACTGCAGGAAGATCGGCACCTTCCAGGGCGCGAATGACGCTCAAGCCCGGCTCCCGGCACCGGAGTCCCCACGTTTCCAGACCATGGCAAGGCCAGGCTTCCCATCGGCCGTCGCGGCGAACGTCAGGTGTTCGTAGCGGTGCAATCTCGACCAGTTGCAATCGCTCAGGTGGCCGAAAGGAGAGCTGTACTGCTGCGGCAAGGTAGGCCCTTTGCGTGATCATGAAAACGAGCGTCGTTGCTGTTACCAACTCCGGGTAAACCGATGTTAAAGTATTGGTAGCGAATCGAGTTTTATCGACGCGACTCACGCCTTGTTTCCTCGCGCCGCAGCACGTCTGGCGAGGCCTCAGCCTGCAACTCCCGGCGCGAAGCCAAGTCGCTTTGACTACGATCCTTTGCCCGCGTCGCCGGTTCTGAGGCGACCGTGGCAAGTGCTGCATGATCTGCCGCTGTCTGCCCGGTGTCGGAAAAAACCGTCGCCGAAATCGAAGATCATGGCGGAAGGAGCCGGAAATCCCTGCCTTCGGGCAGCAGCTGCCCGCCGTCGACGATGATGGTCGTGCCGGTGATGTAGCTGGCGTCGTCCGAGGCCAGGAACAGGAAGGCATTAGCCACGTCGCGCGGGCTGCCGAGGCGGCCGAGCGGTATGGAGTCCTCCATGTTCTTTATATAGGCGGCGCCGCGATGCAGCTGGATTGCTTCGGTGAGGATATTGCCGGGCTCGACGCCGTTGACCGTGATGCCATAGCCCGAGAATTCGAGAGCGGCCGAACGGATCAGGCCGTTGATGCCCGCCTTGGTCGCCGAATAGTGGCCGTGACCAGGGCTGGTGACGTGCGGGCCGGTGATGGAGGAGGTGAACAGCATGCGGCCAAAGTGCTGCGCCTTCATCGGAACGAGCGCGGCACGGGCGGCATTGAAGCTGCCGCGCAAATTGACCGCCATGACACGGTCCCAGTCCTCCGGACTGGTGTTTTCCAGCAACTGCCACGGATAGATGCCGGCATTCTGGACCATGATGTCGAGACGGCCGTGATGTTCGAGCGCCAGCGCAACGGCGGCCTCCGCATCGGCCATCTGCGAGATGTCGGTGCGGATGAAGGCAGCGCCGAGCTCGTCCGCGGCCGCTTGCCCGGCCTCGACCTCGGTATCGGCCAGGACCAGCTTCGCGCCCTTTTCGGCAAAGCGCTGTGCGATGGCCTTGCCGATGCCGCGCGCACTGCCGACGATCAGCGCGATCTTGTCCGCAAGTCTTCCGATCTCTGGACGCCCGGTCATGCCAGCCTCTGGCGAATGGTTTGTTTGAAAGCGTCGAGCAGCACGGCGGCAAGCACGAGCAGGCCGTGGATCACCTGGGTGAAGTTGGCCGGAAGGCCCATGAGGTTGATCGCCGTGTTGATGGCCGACAGCAAAAGCACGCCGGCATAAACGCCGGGCAGGGTGCCGACGCCGCCCTTCAGGCTGACACCGCCGATGACGACCGCGGCGAAGGCATTGAACAGCAGGCCGACGCCAAGATTGGCGGTGGCGCCGGAGGTGCGGATCGCCAGCAGCCAGCCGGCAAGGCCGGCGATGGCGCCAGCGAGAATGAAGGCAATGACGAGGTTGCGGTTCACGCGGATGCCGGCGCGGAAGGTTGCGGTCTCGTTGCCGCCGATCATGACGAGATGCCTGCCGAAGGGGGTCTTGGCCATGATCAGCGAGAAGACCACGAAACACGCAATAGCGATCCAGGCGGTGAGTGGCAGGCCAAGGAGGCGCTGAATGCCGAACCAGCGGATCGCCGGCGCAAGATCCTGTGCGGAGCGGCCTCCCGAAATAACCAGCACGAGGCCTCGCACCCAGATGTAGGACGCCAGCGTGATGATGAAAGCACTCATCTTCACCTTGACGACTAGGTAACCGTTGATGACGCCGATGATGCCGCCGACAGCAAGGGCAATAAACAGCGAAACCGGAACCATCAGCCATTCCGGGTGCAATTGAACGCCAAGGCCGATGCCCGCCGAGCAGAACAGGATGCCGACCGCCATCGCACTGAGGGCCGCCACGGATTCGACCGACAAGTCCATGTGGCCGGTGATGATGACCAGCGCCAGGCCGATCGACATGACGCCAAGCACGCTCGACGCCTCTATGATGTTGGCGAAGATGCCGAGCTGGAAATAGTTCGGAATGGAGATGGAGAAGACCACCAGCACGAAGACCAGCATGAGCCAGACGAGGTTGTCGAGGACGAACTCGAGGGCGTGGCGCGTGCGAGGATTCATGTGCTGATCCGGCTGGCGCATCGATTCTCGGAAAGGATCATGCGCGGATTGAAAATTGCTGCAGCTTCCTTGCGCGTCCGTTCGAACGCGCAAGGAAGCTCCGGGCCAGCCTGGCCCGAAGCCCTAGGCGACTTTGCTATTCGACCGGCTTCACGGTGCCCGACGGCGGCTTCAGATTGCCCCAGAAGGCCGGGTTGTCGACGTTTTCCTTGGTGATCGCAGCGCCGGGGATCTTGATGTTCGGTCCCCAGGCTTCAATGGTCACAGTCGACTTCAGGCCAAGCACGTCGTACTCGCCCGGCTTGATCTCCTGCTTGTTGACGACCTTGTCCATGAACATGGCGACGGCGGCGGCCTGAGCGTAGAGCGGCTGCTCGACTTCGACGTTGAGCCAGCCCTTGCGGATCAGGTCCAGGCCGACCGGCGCACCGTTCGAGCTCATCAGCATGACGTCGCCCGGCTTCTTGCCAGCGGCCTCGAGCGAGGCGACGGCGGCGACCGAGAGGTGCGCCGCATGGCTGAAGATCAGGTCGATATCAGGGTTGGCGAGCATCTGGTCGTTGACGATGGTTCCGGCTGCATCCGCCGCCCATTGCATGGCAGGCACCGAGATGATCGTGACGTCCGGGAACGCCTTCATCATCTCGTCGAAACCCTTCTGGATGTCGAGCGTGTAGGGGTCGCCAGGATCGCCGAGCACCTGGAGGATCTTGCCTTTCACCGATCCGTGCTTCGCCTTCAAGAGCTTCTCGGCCTGATCGGCGGCAATCTGGCCGATTTCGACCGTTCCCGCCACCGAAGTGAAGTCGGACGGTGTCGAGGTAATCTGGCGATCGAACTCGACCACCGGGATGCCTGCGGCGCGGGCGGCCTCGATAGACGGCTTCAACGCATTGAAATCGACGGCAGCGAGAATGATCGCCGACGGCTTGAGCGCGATAACGTCGTTCATTTGCGATTGCTGAGCGTCGGTCTTGTTATCGGCGTTCAGCGTCTTCATCTCGTAGCCGACCTGCTTCAGGAACATCTCCAGAGCGCTCACCGAGCCGGTCTGGAATTCATCGAGCAATGTCGGCACCAGGTAGTAGACGGTGCCCTTGGACTGGGCGAATGCCGGCGTGAGCGTGGCAAAGGCCAGTGCCAGGATACCGAAGACAGCAAGAAGTATTTTCTTCATGTCGTTCGCTCCTTTTGCGCCGGACCCCTCATTTGTCCCTCAGCCTGCCGGTCCGGCACCGGCGAGCGTCTCTCCGGTGATCATGTTGATCACCGCGTCGGGACTTGTCTTGTTGCGCGCGACATCGCCCGCAACGACGCCTTGCCGGATCACCACGATCCGGTCGGCGACCTGGAAGGCCTGCTGCATGATATGGGTGATGATGACGACGCCGATACCTTGGCTGGCCACCTGACGGATCATGTCGAGACCGCGCCGCGTCTGCTCGACACCGAGTGCTGCGAACGGCTCGTCGAGAAGCACGAGCTTGCCGCCAAAATGCACAAACCGGTTGAGCTCGATGGCCTGCCGCTGGCCGCCCGAGAGGTGCTCGACATTGCTTCTGAGCGAAGGAATGCGCGTGCCGGCGCTGGTCAGCGCCTTTTCGACCACCTGCTCCATGGCGGGTTCGTCGAGCACGGGAACGCCAAGAAATTTCCTGGTGATCTCGCGGCCCATGAAGAAATTGGCCACCACGTCGACATTGGTGCAAAGCGAGAGGTCCTGATAGACGGTCTCGATCCCCGCGGCCTTGGCCTCGGCGGGAGATTTGGCCAGGAATTCCTTTCCCTCGAACAGCATGCGACCGGAGGTCGGCTCCAGGCCGCCGGCGATGATCTTGACCAGTGTCGATTTGCCGGCGCCATTGTCGCCCAAAAGCGCCACCACCTCGCCCTTGCCGATCGAGAAGCTGATGCCCTTGAGCGCTTCGATCGCGCCATAGTTCTTGGCGACGTTGTCGAGCACCAGCAGAGGTTCACTCATGCCAGGCTGAGCTCCGCTCATGCCGCGATCCCCTTGCCTTGCAGGATATCTCGCCCGCGTTCGCGCTCGGCGGTGAATATCTGGCCGAAGCGTGGCGAAAGCACCCCTGAGACGGCAAGCGCTGCGGCCCCGCGCAACACCGCATGCTGGCCGCCGCGTGCGACGGTGACACGGGGCGTGGTGCGGTCGTTTCGCGCCGAGATCGAGTTGGGAAGGTTCGCAACCGAACCAGCCAGCCGTTCAAGCAAATCGGTGGACGCCAGTCCGCCGAGGATGATGGTTTCGGGATCGAACAGGTTCTCGATGATGGTGATGGCGTTGCGGAAGATCGACTCGACTTCATCAACCCAATCGGCGTCGCTGATGTTCCTGCGCCGCAGTGCCTCGAGCGAGAGGTATCTTTCGAGGCAGCCGCGATTGCCGCATGGGCACGGCTCGCCACCCGGCACGACAGGGATGTGTCCGATTTCGCCGGCATTTCCCCAGGCGCCGCGCAACGCGCTTCCGTCATGAACCATGACGCCGCCAAGACCGACGCCGAAATAGAGATAGTAGTATTCGGAATATCCCGTCCCGAGGCCATACAGGCGCTCGCCCATTGCCGCGGCCGCCATGTCGGTCTCGAAAAACGCGGGCAGCCCGGTCGAGGCCTCCAGTCGTTCCCGAAGCGCCACGTCCTTCCAGCCGGCCATCGTCGTCGGGCCGATAAAGCTCATCGACTCCACGCCGAAAGGGCCGGGCAGCGCCATGCCTAAGCCGAGAACGCGACCGCCCGGCCGCAGTCGGGTCAATTCAAGCACCATCGCGCCGATCAGATCGAAAGCATGGTCGGGCGATGCATTGGGGGCCTCGCGGTAGGTGCTCTCGATCACGTCTCCGCTCAAATTGATCAGCGCCGCATTCGTTCCCAGCGGGGTGACATGGATGCCGACGGCATAGCCGCCCTCCGGGTTGATCCGCAAGGTCGCCGGAGGCAGCCCACGCCCCCGCGGCTCTTCGCGCATGGACAGAACGTAGCCGTGTTCTTCCAACTCGCGAACGATTGTCGATACCGTTTGCACGGTGAGCCCGACCCGCCTGGCAATGTCGCCGCGGGCGACCGGACCGTGAAGGCGGATGGACTCGAGGACAATGCGCCTGTTGTAAGGCCGCCCGAATTCCTGATTGGTCCCCCGCAGTGCCATGTCTTGCGTTCCTAGGAGACATGAGGTTCGCACCGAATATTTATTCAGTCAAATGGAATTCAAAAATAACAAATGACTTCCGCGCATGATGCGCCGGTCACGAGTTCACCAGCGACACGGAGCACGAGCAGAGGCCGCCATCAGATGGAAAACGGCCAGATCGGTCTCAATGAAAGAAGATGGCGGACTTCAGAGGTACTGGACGACCTTCTTGCCGACCCTTAGGAAGCGCAGCGGGTCGATGGCTTCGCCATTGTGGCGGATCTCGTAGTGAAGATGCGGGCCGGTCGAGCGGCCGCTGCTGCCGGTCTTGCCGATGACGTCACCGGCGTTGAGCCTCTTGCCGACGGTCACGTTGATTTTGCTGAGATGCCCATAGCGCGTCGCAAAGCCATTGCCATGGTCGACCTCGACCATGCGCCCATAGCCGCCGTTCCAGCCGGCCTTGACGACGACGCCGGGCGCCGTGACCTTGGCGGGCATTCCGGTCGGCGCCCTGAAATCCATCCCCGAATGCAGCGCGGCGGTGCCGAGGAGTGGGTCGGTGCGCACACCAAACGGGCTGGTGACCGAGCGACCGGGGGCGGGATTGGCGAGCGGCAGCCGGCGCGCCTCCTTTTTCAAGCGGTCGAGCGCGTCCAGCGCCTCATCGAGTTCTCTAACCTTGCTGTCGAATGTCATCGAACTGTCGAGTGGTATCAGCGGACCGCCGGCATCGCTCTTGCCGAAATCGCTGTCGACCGGCAGGCCAGCCGCCTCGAGCGCCTGAGAAATTGCATCGGCGTTTCTGTAGGCGTTGTCGGCAAGCGTGGTGATGCGGGTGAGCTGCTGGCTCTCTATGGCCTTGAGCGACTCGTTGATCGACACGAACAGCTTGTCGGCACGATCGGCCGCGGTGTCGCTCGGCAGCGGATCGGAGCGTGTCGACCACAGGGAGAACGGCCTGGTGTCGCCGGCGCCAAGGTTGGCGCCGACGCCGGCAACCGAATAGGCCTGCGGCTGGGCGTCGGTCACGCCGGCGCGTTCATCCGACTTTGCGGACGCAGCAGTACCTGTGGCAGGTGGCGTTCCGACTTCGCGCTCGCTGCGTTCGAGGAGCGGTCCGAGGCGGCCATGGCGCAGGCTGAGCTGGGTCTGTCGCTCCAGCAGTTCGCCGACCTTGGTTTCCATGAGCTGCTGGTCAAGAAGCTGGCGGCTGGTGATCCGGTCGACCTGGGCGCGCAGTGCGGAGATGCGGTCCTCATAGGCCTGCTGCATGCGCGCCTGCCGTGCCGTGGTCGCGCCGATCAGGTCGTCGCGCAGCACGAGATAGGAGGTCGCCAGCAGGTAGCCGATGGCCATCGCCGCCAGCGCGGAGCCGCAAAAAGCGGCAACCCATGGCCGTATGGTGAAATGCCTTATCTCGTTACCCCGGGCGATAATGACCGTGTGGGGCTCCTTGCGCCTGCCAAAGACCGCTGACTGACTGGCTACGTTCACGGGACCAAGCTTTCATTACGACACCACGACAGGCCTCATTACACATCATTAAGGTTAACGGTCGGTTGCTTGCGCCCAACTGCTTGCAGCCCATAGGTTGCAGCCGGATTGCCATGAGGGCATGAAGTGCAGGCTTCGGCGCCTCATGCCTCTCATGGGGCTTTCAGGCCACAGCCGACGTTGACGTCAAAGCACGCGCACGGCCTCCAGTACCGCCTCGGCATGGCCTCTGACGCGAACGTTTCGCCAGATCCTGGCGATCCGTCCGTCGCTGCCGATCAGGAACGTTGCACGCTCGACACCCATATAGCGGCGGCCATAGAGCTTCTTCTCGACCCACAGATGATAGGCTTCGATCACCTTGCGCTCCTCGTCGGCGACGAGGTCGACGGTCAGATCGTATTTTGATTTGAATTTGTCGTGTTTTCGGACGCTGTCCGGCGACAGGCCGATGACGGCGGCGCCGAGCTTTTCGAACTCCGGCTTCAACTGCGAAAAGCCAATCGCCTCATTGGTACAGCCTGTGGTGTCGTCTTGCGGATAGAAGTAAAGCACGACCGGCTTTCCCAGCAATGACGCGAGGCTGAGCGAGCCGCCACCGTCGCGGGGAAGATCGAACTGCGGCGCAAGGTCGCCGACGTCGAGATCAGCCATATCGATGCCCTTGTTTGAGGTTACGCGCGAAGCCTCATCGATATATTGTCGCACCGGGATTCGTCCACGGTCGAGTTCGTTCAACGGAAAATTGTGTGGATCAGGAGCAGCCGCAGCACGAGAAGATCAGATTCAGGCGTGATGAGATCACCGACCTGGGTGCCTTCCCGTCCGCGTGCCGCGTACCGCCGCTCGGCCAGGCGTCGATCGGCCGCGGCGTTCGCATTCTTGCGCGGTTGTTTGCCGGCTTTGTGGTGCTTGTGCTGCTGGCCACCGCCGCTGTGTACGCGATCGGCATGTCCGGTTTCGGCGCCGAGCGGCTGCGGGCCGAAGCGGAAACGGCCATCGAGAAATTGGCTGGCGTCGACGTCGATGTTGCGGTCGGGCCGGCCGGTCTCACGCTCGACGGATCGAGCTTCATCGCGCTGCAGGTCAGCGACGTCAGCCTCAAGACCGCCGACGGAAAACCGATGGCCGATGCTGGGCGTGTCCGCTTCGGCATACGGCTGATACCGCTGCTTTCGGGCGAGGTGCGGCTTACCAGCGCCAGGATTTCCGACGCGCGCATCGTGATGGCGGCGCTGCCGTCGGGTGGCGACTGGACGGCGACGCTGCGCAACGACGACGGCCTCATCGATCCGGAAAGACTGGCCGATTCGGTCTTTGCCAGCATCAACCATGCGCTCGATGCAGTGCGGGAGGATTCGATGCGCCGGATCGACCTCCGCAATGTCGACATCGTTCTGCCCGAGACCGGGTCGGTCAAACTGGTCAGGATCACAGATGCCACCGTTGGACAGTCGGGGCCGGGCGGCATGGAGTTTTCATCCGACGCGGATGTCGACGGCAGGGCACTCGCCATCGCCGCCTCAGCCACTCGCGATACGACGACGCGGCGCGTGACGGGGTTGGATGCCAGCGTCGAGATAGCGGAGGTTAACGACGCTGCGGCAGCGCCAAGTGGGACGCTGGGCGCGATTGCCTTGAAGCTGGCGGGATCGGAAGGATCCGGCGAGAACGCGTCGCGGCTGACTGCCTCGTTGTCATTCGCGGGTTCCGTGCTCGATTTGGGGTCGCGTGGCTCGCTTCCAGCAGACGTCGATCTCGATGCCACACTTGTCGCCGGGTCGAACAAGATCCAGGTCGACAAGCTGCTGTTGAAAACCGGTCGCTCGATCTTCAATTTCGCCGGTTCGATCGGACCGAAGCCTGCGACAGGATCAGCGGGCGAGGAGCCGTCCTATCGCTACGACCTGACCAGCGACGGCTCGACGCTGGCGCCTTCGGAATCGTCCGAACCTGCGCTCGATTTCGTGGCCCGCATTGCCGGCGTCTACCAGACCCGGAGCCACAAGCTCGTAGCCGAGCAGATCGGGATCAGGTCCGGAGCCGCCAGCGAGGCGCTGGGCACGGCTTCGGTCGAATTCGCTAGGGGAAAGGTGCCGGGCATCTCTGTTGCCTTCAACGTCCACGACATGCCGGTCTCGCACGTCAAGCAGTTCTGGCCCTGGTTTTCCGCGCGAAACGCTCGCCTTTGGGTACTGAAGAACCTGTTCGGCGGCCGTGTCGTCGATGGCAGCCTGCAGTTCCAGGTCGTGCCTGGGCGTCTTGGCAACGGGATCCCGCTTTCATCAAATGAAGTGTTCGGCCGGTTCCAGATCGAAGGATCGCGCTTCGATACGGCCGGCCACATCCCGCCGATACGCGATGCCGTCGGCGTCGCCGAATTCCACGGCAATGACGTCGACATCGCCTTGTCCTCGGGCAACGTCTATATGGCCAGTGGCCGCACGGTGGCGGCAAGCAACGGCACGATGACGATCAAGGCGGCGAACCGCCCGCCGGTGATCGGCGCGCTCGATATCGACGTCGCCGGGGAAGCGTCCGCGATCGCCGAACTCGCCTCCTACGATCCGATCAATGCCATGCGCCATGTCGGCCTGCTGCCGGAAGACCTGTCGGGCACGGTGACCGGCCACGTCAAGGCGGACATTCCGCTGCAGTCAGGCGTCGACAGCTCGAAACTCGATTGGCTGGTGACGCTCGATTACAAGGACCTGTCGCTGGGCAAGCCGTTCGAAGACCAGACGGTGACGGACGCCGATGGTTCGATCACGGTCGAACCCGAGAAGGCCGTGATATCAGCCAAGGCGCTGCTCAACGGCATTCCAGCCGAACTCGACCTGATCGAACCGCTCAGGGATGGCGGATCGCCACGTAGCCGGAAAGTGGCGCTGGTGCTCGA
This sequence comes from Mesorhizobium sp. M1312, assembly GCF_040318115.1. Classification (NCBI taxonomy): domain Bacteria; kingdom Pseudomonadati; phylum Pseudomonadota; class Alphaproteobacteria; order Hyphomicrobiales; family Phyllobacteriaceae; genus Mesorhizobium; species Mesorhizobium sp. M1312. The sequence goes on from NZ_JAMYLQ010000024.1 coordinate 110,898, forward strand.
CGACAAGATGCGTGCCGCCGCCATGCCTGGCCTGTCGGCGCTGCTTTCCGGAGCCGTCAAGGTTGAGATCGACAAGAGCGGCAGGGGCAACGAGACTGTTTCGGCGGACCTGACCAATGCCAGGCTGGATATTCCTTGGGCAGGCTGGAGTAAGGGACCCGGCATTCCAGCCAATGTCACATTTGCCATGGCCAAGTCCGGCGACACCACGACGCTGTCCGACTTCGACTTGAATGGAAAGACCTTTTCGATCGACGGCGGCGTGGTGCTGGTCAACGGCGCCCTGTCCTCGGCGCGGTTCAGCAAGGTCACGTTGAACCGGGGAGACGATGTTGCCGTCTCGGTGAAACGATCGGGTAAGGGCTATGCAATCGACATCAGGGGCAACGCGCTGGACGCGCGCTCGCTGATCAAGCAATTCACGTCCGACGTCGACACCGCCACCAAGGCCACGGGTTCCGACGCGATTTCGGTGAGCGCCGACGTCAACTCCCTGACCGGCTTCCACAACGAGACACTGTCGAAGCTGAAGCTCGACTACAGCGCCACCGGTTCCAGGGTGAATGGGCTCAAGGTGAGCGCCACGGCAAGTTCGGGTGCTGCCATAAGCATCAGCAATACGACCGGCGCCGGCAGGCGCGCCCTCAACGTGATGTCGGCCGATGCCGGCGCCATCCTACGGTTCCTGAACATCTACGAGCATATGGAGGGCGGTTCGATCACGCTGGCACTTGCAGGGGCGAGCGATGGGCCGATGAAGGGCCAGGTCGACTCGCACAACTTCTTCGTGGTCAACGAGCCGAAACTCGCCTCGCTCGTATCGACGACGCCGGCGGGCGACAGCCGCAGCCTCAACGAAGCTGTCAAAGCGAACATCGACACGTCGAGAGTGAAGTTCGAGCGTGGCTTTTCCGAGATCGAAAAGGGCGCCGGCTATCTGAAGCTGGCTAATGGCGTGCTGCGCGGCCCGCGGATCGGCACCACCTTCCAGGGCACGCTCTACGACCAGAACAACAATATGGACATGACCGGCACCTTCATGCCGGTCTATGGCCTCAACCGCATCTTCGGCGAACTGCCGCTGTTCGGCGCGCTGCTCGGCAATGGCCGCGATCGCGGCCTGATCGGCGTGACCTACCGGCTCAGGGGCGATGCCAACAAGCCGAAACTCGACGTCAATCCGCTATCGGTGATCGCCCCCGGAATATTCAGGTCGATCTTCGAGTATCGGTGAGGTCGAAACCCAATCATTTCGAGCGACCGAATTCACGCCTCTGACCCGAAGCCGCCCGTCGTTCGGTCATGCCACAAGGTCCGCATCGGGTGGGGGGGCGGTCTTTATGCCTGTCGCCGATTGGTTCGTAGTTACGGGCTGGCTACAGGTGGGCAATACCGGCTTTCAGCAGTCCTTCGCGGACGTGCTGCACGTCAGACTCCTGGGCATAGTGCAGGGTGGCGATAAATGAATCGAGATCGAATTGGGGATCGAGCGTTCTGACTTTGCCTAGATGCGCCGCGGCCGCGATTTCGTCGCCCAGCCAGCCGTAGCAGGCAGCGGCGAAAGCGTGCTGAACCGAGTCCATGGTTGACAGATGCATGAAAGCTTCGATCGCCTCGCCATACTGGCGCGCGGCGAAATGCGCCTTTCCCAGATGGCTCCAGAACCTCTCCGGGTGGTGCGGGTTCAACTGCATTGCCTTGCGGATCCATTCAATTCCCTCTTCCGGCCTCCCCAGCCACGTCAATAACTCGCCTTGCTGCACCACCACGAGGTCGTAATTGGGATTGAGGGCGAGGGCGCGCTCTTGATGGTAGCGCGCTGTGGTCAGCTCATTGTTGTTCACGTTCACTGCGGCGAGGATGCGGTGGACATCGGCATCGTTGTCGTCCAGCGCCAGCGCCCTGTCCAGCGCTGCCATGATGTCGTTCCAGACCGCATCCCTGTCTTCGCACCAGTTATGGACCCAGGCCTGGCCAAGAATGCAGGCCCGCCAGGCATGGGCATGGGCATAATCGGGGTCGAGCGCGACGGCCCTGCCTATCAAGGTTTGCGCGCGTTCATTATCCGCAATCGTGCTTCGGTGATGCAGCACCTTGGCAGCAAGCACACATTCATACGCGGCCATGTTTGCAGGTTTCGCCCGCGCGAGCTGGTCCCGCTGAGCCGCCTCGACACGACCGGGCAGCGTGGCTGCGATCGCCGCGGTCACCTCATCCTGAATCGCGAATATGTCGTCCAGCTTCCGGTCATATTTGTCTGCCCAAATATGAGCATCATTCGCCGTGTCGATGAGCTGAACCGTCACGCGCACCCTGTCGCCGATCTTGCGGACGCTTCCCTCCACCAGGTATTGGACGTCGAGTTTCTCGGCCACCTCGCGCACATTCACAGCGCGATTCTTGTAGACGAAGCTGGAATTGCGCGAGATGACGAACAGCTCATGGTGGCGGGACAGTTCGGTGATGATGTCCTCGGTCAGTCCGTCCGCGAAAAATTCCTGCTCGGGGTCGCCGCTCATGTTGTTGAATGGCAGCACCACTATCGAAGGTTTCGAGATGGATCGCTTTGCCTCGACTTCTGGCAGGACATGACTGTCAAACCCAATGCGATAGAGGCGAACCGGGCGGCTGATGTTCTTTAACGTCTTCTCGCCCAGGTCCTCCATGGCAATTTCGAGACGGTCGGCAATTTGGGTCGCCACCGCTGCGGTCACGCAGATACCGCCGACGTCGGCGAGTTGCTCGATGCGCGAGGCAATATTGACGCCGTCGCCGAAAATGTCCTCATCGTCGAAAATGATGTCGCCGAGATTTATGCCGATCCTGAATTCGATGCGCCGTTCTTGCGGCACATCCGAATTGCGCCGTTTCATGCGCTGTTGGATTTCCACGGCGCATTTCACGGCATCGGTCACGCTCTGGAACTCAACGAGCATGCCGTCTCCGGTGGTCTTGATGATCCGGCCCTTGTTCTTCGCGATGGCGGGATCGACCAGTTCTATGCGATGGGTCCGAAGGCGTGCGAGCGTGCCGGATTCGTCGGCCTCCATCAGCCGACTGTAGCCCGCCATATCGGCAGCCAGAATTGCGGCTAGTCTCTGTTCCATCGCTTGAACCAAAAACCAAGCCTATCCTTCCTGGGCTGCCAAATCCAGCAATTTGGGCTGGTGGCTGAATCAAGAAGTCTTCCTACCGCAGCAGCAAGAAAGGGCGGATCAGAACCTTCCGCCTTCCGCCAGGTGGCTGCGAACTCGATCGCATCAATGGCGGGAGGGATCCGCGCGACGTCAGACCGGAAACGTCCGATATGAACACGAGTTTGGACCATAGTGGCTGCACTCGCTGACGTCTGCAAATGGCGCTACCTGCTGCAAATGGCGCTACCTGCTCGTTCCGATCGATGAGACGAATGGCAATATTCACCCATCTGGGCCATTCTCAGCAGCTACCTGATTAAGTTTTACCTAGGCCGTGATCCCGAACCGAAGGTCAGCGCAGCAAGAAGTGAAACCGGTCTCGGAAAAGGACTAATGAGCCCCATCCCGATTCCATCGGGATCGATCAGCGCCGGTCAGACCGGCCGCACCAGAACGTGTTTTTTTTTGCCGAGCGACAGTTTTACGACTTGTTCCGGGCCGAGATCCTGAAGTGTCACCAACCGGCGATCGTCGGACACCGACTGGTCGTTCAGCCGCACGGCACCGCCCTGGATGTGTCGCCGCGCCTCGCCGTTGGACGCGGCAAGCCCGGCGGTAACGAACAGCGACAATATGCCGACCCCGCGTTCCAGATCGGCCTTGCCCACCTCGACGGTCGGCAGCGTTTCGGCCAGCGCGCCTTCTTCGAACGTCTTGCGCGCGGTTTCCTCGGCTTGCTCGGCCGCCTCGCGGCCGTGCAGAAGCGTACAGATTTCAGTCGCCAGGATCTTCTTCGCCTCGTTAATCTCGGAGCCGCCAAGCCGTTCCAAACGCGCGACCTCATCCAGAGGCAGCGTCGTGTAGAGCTTGAGAAAGCGGCCGACGTCGGCATCCTCGGTGTTGCGCCAGTATTGCCAGAACTCGTAAGGCGACAGCATTTCGGCATCGAGCCAGACTGCGCCTGAGGCCGACTTGCCCATCTTGGCGCCCGACGAGGTGGTGAGCAGCGGCGTTGTCAGCGCGTAAAGTTGCGCGCCCTCCATGCGATGGCCGAGATCGATACCGTTGACGATGTTGCCCCACTGGTCGGAGCCGCCCATCTGCAGCCGGCAGCCGAGACGCTTGTAGAGTTCGACGAAGTCATAGGCCTGCAGGATCATGTAGTTGAATTCGAGGAACGACAGTGATTGCTCGCGCTCGAGCCTGAGCTTGACCGAATCGAAGGCTAGCATGCGATTGACCGAGAAATGCCGGCCGACATCGCGCAGAAAGTTGACGTAATTGATTTCCATCAGCCAGTCGGCGTTGTTGACCATGATGGCGTCGTTCGGACCAACGCCGAATTTGAGATAGGGCATGAAGTTGCGGCGGATACCGGCCAGATTGTCCTCGATATCCCCAGGCGTCAGAAGCTTGCGTGCCTCGTCCTTGAACGACGGATCGCCGATCATCGAGGTGCCGCCGCCCATCAGCGCGATCGGCCGGTGACCGGTCTGCTGCAGCCAGTGCAGCATCATGATCTGGATCAGCGACCCGGCATGCAGGCTCTTGGCGGTCGCATCGAAGCCGATATAGGCGCTTACCGTTTCCTTGGCGAAAAGCTGGTCGAGGCCGGCATCATCCGAAATCTGGTGGATGAAACCGCGCTCGCTCATTATGCGCAGGAAATCGGATTTGAAGGCGGACATTTTTTCTTTCCCGAAAGCGCCCAACCGTAGCGGATCGGGCGTGGTATGCGTGAACGCGGGCGTTTAGCATCCAAGCGCGGTCAGCAAAAGGGGAATCCGGTTTTGCGTCCGATCGCGTTTTACATGATAGGTTCGGTGCGAACGCAATCACGGAGTCGTGAAACGGCGCAAGCTCGCCTTCCGGCTGCATCCTTGCTTCATCGTTTGGGCTGGCGTAATGAGGCGCCGCGCCAGCGGGTTCTTGCCGCACCTGACCCGCTGGAACGGCACCGCACGGCATCGAATCGAATGCCATATCCTATGACAGAGCCCGACACGAAATGCCGGAGACATCCATCGTCATTCCTTGCCGGAACGAGGCGGCGAACCTACCGCTTCTGCTTGACGAGATCGGGGCGGCGATGGCCGGGCGCGACTTCGAGGTGATCGTCGTGGATGATGGTTCGACCGATGAGACCACCTCGGTGCTTGCCGCCCAGGCAGTGCTTCGCCCGTTTCCGCTTCGCCACCTCCGGCATGAGAAATCCGCCGGCCAGTCTCTCTCCGTGCGTTCGGGCGCTTGGGCGGCCCGCGGCGATATCGTCGCCATGATCGACGGCGACGGCCAGAACGATCCCAAATATATTCCGGTGCTGGTCGATGCTCTGCGGCAGGCCGGTCCCGGTTTCGGTGTTGCGCAAGGGCAGCGCCTGAAGCGTCGCGACAGCAAGATCAAGCAACTGGCGTCCCGGTTTGCCAACTGGCTGAGAAAAGCCGTCTTGCATGACGAGACCCGCGACACGGGCTGCGGCCTGAAGGCGATATATACGGACATCCTCAGGAGATTGCCGTTTTTCGACGGCACGCACCGCTTTGTTCCGGCCCTCGTCATCCAGGAGGGGTATCGCGTCGTGCATTGCGACGTCGTCGACCGCTCTCGCCGCCACGGCAAGTCGAATTACGGAATTTTCGATCGCGGCCTGCAAGGGGTGCTTGATCTCGCCGGTGTCTGGTGGCTGCGCCGCCGGCGCCGCCGAATGCCAAAAACAGAGGAAATCCGGCATGGCTAGCGTGCTTCAGGAACTGGCGACCTGGCTCCACGACGTCTTCGTCAAGCAGTTCGATACGTGGATTCTGCTCGGCTTTGTCGCCCAGTTCTTTTTCAGCATGCGCTTCGTCGTGCAGTGGATTGCATCGGAAAAAGCCAAGCGCAGCGTCGTGCCGATCGCTTTTTGGTTCTTTTCGCTGTTCGGCGGCAGCATGCTGCTGATCTATGCCATCCAGCGGCAGGATCCGGTGTTCATCGCCGGCCAGGCCCTGGGCCTGTTCATCTACATTCGCAACCTGTGGCTGATCGCCAACGAGCGCAAGGCGGCGATGACCAAGGTCGATTGAGCGACCTGCCTCTCGTGGCGAAAGCCGGTAGGGTCGGCACCGATTCCTTCCTGGCCGCAGCAAATCCCTGAGAGACTCCGGGTTGCGACCTTGCACGAAGTCGGTCCTATCTGTCGTCCAGTCCGCCGTAGGATCGCACAAGCCGGACCATGTCGGGCGAGTTCGAGCCCTCGCTCTCGAGCCCCTGGGCGACACCGCTCCGGTCGGCGATGGGCCGGTTCTGGCTGACCTTCCACTTGCCTTGCATGTCCGTGATCTCGATTTCCAGCCCGACAATGCCCTTGATCTGCGACTGGATGAAGCTGGCTGGTGCGTCGGTCACCGCCCAGGGTGCTTCGCGAGCGGCTTCTTGTGATACCGTCAGCTCGGAAATCTGCTGGGCCAGCCAGTCCTGGTCCTCGATCACCGTGACGGTGCCACGCACCTGGACGATGGCGTAATTCCAGGTCGGCACGACCTTCCCGGTTTCGCGCTTGGTCTCGTACCAGGACGGCGTCACATAGGCATCGGTGCCCTGGAAGACGACCAGCACTGGCGATGCCGGGCTGTCGGCCAGCAGGCGCCATTGCGGATTGGCTCTCGCCAGATGGGCGCGCAGCCTGCCGTTCGGCGGCACTTCGGTGTCGAGCAGGAACGGAATCGCGTTCGCGACCGGCCCCTCGGCCCCATTTGAAACCAGCAGGCCAAGCGGATGCGCCCGGATCAGCCCGTGCAGGACGTCCTGTCGCGTTTCCTGGAAATGCGGGGGCTGGTACATCGCTGTTCGCTGCCTATCTCAACCGTTTCGGCCGCGGGTCGGACAACTCGCCGGCCAGACGGCGATCGAGATAGTCCGCGCATTCCTGGAGCAACAGGTCCGCGTCGTTGGAGAAGAAATGGTTGGCGCCGGGCAAGGTCTTCTGGGTGATGGTGATGCCCTTTTGCGTGTGCAGCTTGTCGACCAGCCCCTGCACGTCCTTTGGCGGCGCGACCTTGTCGGCGTCGCCATGGATGATGAGGCCGGACGACGGGCAAGGCGCCAGGAACGAGAAATCATAGGTGTTGGGCTGCGGCGCGATCGAGATGAAGCCTTCGATCTCCGGCCGGCGCATCAGAAGCTGCATGCCGATCCATGAGCCAAACGAATAGCCGGCGACCCAGCAGCTCTTGGAATCCGGATGCAGCGACTGCACCCAGTCGAGTGCCGCGGCCGCATCCGACAATTCGCCGGTGCCGTGGTCGAATTCGCCCTGGCTGCGGCCGATGCCGCGGAAGTTGAAGCGAAGCGTGGTGAAATCCCGCTTCTGGAACATGTAAAAGAGGTCGTAGACGATCTTGTTGTTCATCGTGCCGCCGAACTGGGGGTGCGGGTGCAGGATGATCGCAATCGGCGCGCTCTTTTCCTTGGAAGGCTGATAGCGACCCTCCAAGCGGCCGGCCGGACCGGTGAAAATGACCTCAGGCATAAAATACTCCACATGGCATAAGAATGCGCGGCGCCCGGAACAACTCTTCCTCTGGCCTTGACGCAGGGCGAGCGTCTTTCTAGAAGCTAGTTTAGAATTGTTCAAAACTGGGTGGCCAATCGTAATGGCTCGGCTACCCACGCCGCACGCCGCGTAAATAGGACGTCTTGCCTTGCAATTTCAAGGAAATAACGCGCTATCCTCGCGGAACGGCTTTTAACGGGACCAGTTTGAAGCGAAAATGGCCGGACCACGCGCCTATCTCGACTACAATGCCAGCGCGCCGCTGCTTGCCGCGGCGCGGGCGGGGCAGAGTTTCGGGCCCACGAGAAACGCCAGACCCCAGAACGTCACAAGGGGAAGGGGGGGCGCAACCCGGCGGGGGGTGAAAAGAAACGCCGCTGGTGGGG